>JAHJIQ010000030.1 GCA_018823285.1 Pseudomonadota bacterium | reverse complement strand
GATGCGGTTTATGTATGACAAAAACCTTGCCTGCCACATTCTCAAGCAGATTCTGCAAAGCTCTGAGACCATCATGGCAAGGTTTGAACCAGTACGGTCCGTCGCCGATTTAACCGACACTTCTGCCGGTATGGAGAAATTTGATTCCATCTGCATGTTGTTAATTACGATCGGAGAAAGCCTGAAGAATCTGGATAAGATAACCCAAGGTGCACTTCTCTCCGAATACCCTGGAGTGGAGTGGAAAAAGGCCATGGGACTTCGAGACATTATCAGCCATCAGTTTTCGATGTAAACGTTGAAGCCATTTTCGATGTATGCGAAACAAAACTCCCCAGGTTGATCAAAATGACCGGGAAAATCATTGCTGACTTACAGGACGAGCACTGAAATCAATCAGCCGACCGCATCATTCTCACATTCATTTGGTCCTGGCCATTAACCTGACGCCCGTCTTCCGTGGTCTTTATAAAAGTCTTCCCTAAACACCCTGCGAGAAAAGGGGTCACTCCCGCTTTTGCCCCCTTTGGCAGTAAACCCCAATAAAACCATGATCAATATTTATGACCAAGAAAAACAAGATAACCTGGGAATATAATGAATTCGCCCAGGTGGGCAAGGACTATGGCAAGGCCGAGGAGGTTGCGGAGTTTGAATCAAGACATTCGGACTTCCGGGACCTGAAAGGGGAAAGCTTACGCGTTCTTGATACGCTTGGGGTGGGGGAACATGATATTCTGATCGATTTCGGTTGCGGGACAGGCATCTTTGCCATACTCGCCGCCGAACGTTGCAGACAGGCACATGGGGTCGATGTTTCGAAGGCCATGCTCGATTACGCGCGGATCAAGGCGAGAAAGGCCGGGGCAGGAAACATCGATTTTCATCACGGCGGCTTCCTGACCTTTGAATATGACGGCCCGCCCGCCGACTTCATCACCTCCACCCTGGCCTTACACCATCTGCCGGATTTCTGGAAAAGGATCGCTCTGGAACGCATGCATCGAATGCTGAAGCCCGGAGGCAGACTCTACCTCAACGACGTGGTTATCGTGCCCGAAGGGGCATTCGCCAATATCGAGGCCCTGCTGGCCCGGCTGGGGGAAGCGGGAGGCCGGGAAATGCGCCAGGACGCCGAAGACCATTTCCGTCTCGAATTCTCCACCTATGACTGGATCATGGCGGGATTGCTGACCAGAGCCGGATTTACCATCGACAACTCCGAAATCCGGGACGGGGTTATCGCAACCTACTACTGCACCAGACAGCCCTGAGTCGAAAGGAATTGCTCCACCTCAGCTTTGACATGTACGAATCCGATGCGCCATATCATCTTCTGGGGGTGTGGGTCAGGCCTGCACTATTGCATTATTGAACTACAGGATATCCCTCCCCACAATAAACAAAAAAAATCTATTCAGCTGAACCCATCCCCGCCGTCTGATTTTTCGCCGGCCAGCCAGGAATATGGTTTCCAGTAGAGGCGGCGGAGCCGGCGGAACGAGGTCCCGCGAGCCTCCTCGATCCGGGCAAACAGACAATAGAGAGTCGGCACCAGGATCAGGGTCAGAAAGGTTGCGACGATCAGACCGAAAATGACCACCACCGCCATGGATTGCCACCACTGACTCGACTCGCTGACCCAGGAAATCTGCCAGTTGCGGAAGTCGTAGGAGACCCCGGTGACCATCGGAATAAGGCCGAGAATAGTGGTGATGGCGGTCAACAACACCGGGCGCAGGCGAGTGGCCCCGGCGGCGACCACCGCCTCCTTGAGCGGCAACCCCCTCGCCTGCAATTTATTGATGTAATCAATCAGAACGATGGCGTTGTTCACCACCACGCCGGCCAGGGAAATGACCCCGACCCCGGTCATGATGATGCCAAAGGGCAGCCGATACACCGCAAGCCCGAGAAAGGCGCCGCCCAGAGAGAGGATGACCGAGGTCATAATGATAAAGGGCTGGGAAATCGAATTGAACATGCTGACCAGGATCAGAAAAATCAGGCAACAGGCAATGACAAAGGCCTTGCTCAAAAAGGCCTGGGACTCCGCCTGTTCCACGTTCTCCCCGGTAAAACGAATGGTGTAGCCGGGGGGCAGGGTCAGCCGGGCCAGGAGTTTTTCCGCCTGGGCCCGGACCACCGGACCCGGAATTTTGCCTTCATCGACATTGGCCTTGACCGTGACCACCCGCTGGTTGTCGATCCGGACGATATCACCGAGGCCGCCGCTGTAATCCACGGTGGCCAGAGTGGAAAGGGGCACCAGTTCTCCGCTGATGGTGGGGACCATCAACTCCCGAAGAATATCGGTAACCCGCCGGTCTTGCTCCGAGAGCTGGACGGTGATGTCGTAATCCTCATCCCCTTCGCGGTAGGAGGAAACATCCAGCCCGTTATAGGCGGTCTTCAGGGCAAAGCCGATATTGTCCGTGGTCAGGCCGAAGAGGGCAGCCTTCTGACGGTCCACCCGGACCCGGACCGAGGGGGAGCCTTCAACGTAATCATCCCGGATATCCTCCACCGAAGGCAGTTTGGCGAGCTGGTTCCTGATCTCCCGGGCAATGGCGCCGAGGATTTGAAAATTGTCGCCGCCGATTTCAATGTTGATCGGCGCGCCGGTGGGCGGCCCCTCTTCCTGCATGGCGACGGTGATCTTGCCGCCGGGGATGTTTTTTACCCGCCGGCGGATCTCCTTGACCGTCTCCGATGAGGGGGTCGTGCGCTCTTCGATGTCGAGAAACTGGATGCCCACATGGTTGGGGGCGTTGGAGGCAAAGGCCGAACCGCCGCCGGAGGTGCTGACCGCCTTGATATAGATGTCCTTGATATTGACCAGATCGCTGGGGCCGAAAAAGCTCTCCCCGGTCGCCTTCCGGTGCTCCTTGGCGGCCATGGCCGCGAGGTAGGCCGCCGGGTCCTCGGCCTTGCCGTAGAGTTCCTCCTCCGGAACCCCGGCCACCGCCATTTCGATGCGCCGCATGATGGTATCGATATAATCGAGATCCGCCCCTTCGGGGGTATCGATATTGACGTACATGGATTTGGGATCAATCTCCGGGAAGAACTCCACCGGCTTCTCAATGCCGACCACCAGCAGCCAGGCCTGAAAAAGAAGGATAAGGCAGGCAAAGGCAGTGCCGACTATCACGAGCGGCCGGTTCAGGCAGAAGCGGAGCGTGGCGGTGTAGAATTTCAGGAACCAGCCCCGGATTTCAATGGGTTTTTCACCGGCCGCCCGGAGTTGCTCGCCGCTGATTTCCGCAGCACCCTGGTGGCCACCGTTTTCAACCTTCATGAAGACTGCGGCCAGGGCCGGGTTGATCACCATGGCGACAAACAGACTCGAAGTGAGGGTGACAATCAGGGTCAGGGGCAGATAGCCCATGAACTCCCCCATAATCCCCGGCCAGAAAAGCATCGGCGAAAAGGCCGCCAGGGTGGTGAGGGTTGAGCCGATCACCGGCCAGGCCACCTCGGCGGTGGCCCGTTTGGCCGCCTCCGACCTCGGCACGCCCTGTTGCATATAGCGGTAGATGTTCTCGACAATGACGATGGCGTTGTCCACCAGCATCCCCAGGGCCAGGGTCAGGGAGAAGAGCACCACCATGTTGAGGGTCACCCCCATGATGTACAGGACGGTGAAGGAGAGCAGCATCGAAAAGGGAATCGCCAGACCGACCAGCACGGCATTGCGCAGTCCGAGAAAGAAGAGCAATACTCCCACCACCAGCACCAGTCCGGTGAGGATGTTGTTTTCCAGATCCGCCACCATCGCCCGGATATCCTTGGCCATGTCCAGAACCTTGGTGATCTCGGTATCCTTGGGCCAGGTCTTCTCGCTCCGGTTCAGAAGTTCATCCAACTGGTCGGTGATGGCGATGATGTTTTCGCCGGTCCGCTTTTTGACCGTGATATTGACCGCGCTCCGGCCGTCCAGCCGGGAGCGGCTGGTCTCATCCTTGAAGCCGTCCACCACCCGGGCCAGATCCTTCAGATACACGGGCTGGCCGTTATGGGTCCCCATGACCAGGCCGTAGATCTCGGACGGGGTCTTGAATTCGCCGGGGACCCGGAGCTGGAAACGGCCGTTTCCCAGCCGCAGAGCCCCGCCCGAGGTGTTCTGATTTTCACTGGAAACGATCCGCTGGAACACCGGGATCGAAATGCCGTAGTAGGCCAGTTTTTCCGGCAGCACCTCGACCCGGATCTCCCTCTCCAGGCCGCCGGTCACTTCAACTTCCAGGACCCCGGGGATGGCCTCGATCTCATCCTTGAGATCATCACCGATTTCCTTCAGGGTGGCCAGGCCGCAGGTGCCGCTCAACGAGTAGACCACAATGGGCATTTCGGAAAAATTAACCTCGAAGACCGTGGGATCATTTTCCAGGTCGGAGGGCAGTTCATTTCCGGCCTCGTCAACCTTGTCCTTGACGTCCTGCAGCGCCTTGTCGATATCGGTGCCGGTCACGAACTCGATACTGGTCATGGAGAGCCCTTCGGAACTGACCGAATGGATCTTTTTGACCCCGTCGATCCCCTTGAGCTTTTTCTCGATTTCGATGGTGATGGAGGTCTCGACATCGGCCGGCGACACTCCCCGGTAATCGGCGCTGACAAAGACGTAGGGAATGGTGATATCCGGCGAGCTTTCCCGGGGCAGGACATTATAGCAGTAGACCCCGAACACGAGGATAATGAGGGCGAGCACCATGACCGTGGTGCTTTTCTCAACCGCAGTATCGGACACGATCATCTGGCGAACTCCCCGATACCGGTAATGGTCTTGACGATATTGAGCTCCTGGCCCTCCTCCACCGCCCGGTGGCCTTCGACGATCACCCGGTCGCCGACCGCGAGCCCGCTGACGATCTGGACCCGCCACTCCTCGGTGATCCCCGGTTCAACCGGGCGACGCACAGCGACGCCCTGTTCTTCAATAAAGACAAAGCGCTCATCGTTCCTGTTCAGGATGGCATAGATGGGGACGGTCAACCCCTCTTCCACCCGTTGCTTGACGAGATCGGCTTTGACGAACATGCCCGGCAGGATCGACCGATCAGGGTTGTCGATCGCCAGCTCGAGGCGGTAGAGCCGGGCCACGTTTTCCGGGGAAGAAGCGAGAAAATGTTTGCGCCCGGTGACGGTGCGGTTGTCCAGGGCCTGCAGGGTTAAAGGCACCCGGTCGAGGCGGGCGACACTGCTGACATCCGATTCGGGGATGCCGATCACTCCCTTTACCTTATCGATCTGCAGGATCCGGGCAATGGGATCGCCATTCTTCAGGAGCAGGCCGACCTTGGCGTCCAGACGGCGGATCACCCCGGAGATCGGGGCAGTGATATTGCAGCGGGCGAGCAGCAGCCGTGCCTGATCCAGGGTGGCCCGGGTGGCTTGCTCCTGGGCCTCCATCACATCGAGTTCCGCCTTGGGGGAGAAACCGTTGTCAAACAGGCTCCGGGTCCGCTCCAGGTTGGTCAGGGCCAGACTGGCGGCGGATTCGGCCGCGTTGAGGGCAATCCGGTAATCCTCCGGGTCGACCCGGGCGATCACCTCACCCTCCTGCAGCCAGTCCCCTTCTTTCACCGGCACCTCGACCACTTCCCCGCCGATCTTGGCAAGCAGCTCCAGATCGAGCCATGGCTCGATAGCGCCCGGCAGGTTGAGCCGGTCGCTGATCGGCCGGGGTTGAATTTCCAGAAGCACCACATTGACCGCCGGCCGCCCGGCGGACAGGGCCCGGGCCTGTTCTTCCGCCAACCGGGTCTTCTTCGCGCTGATTGCGGTAAAAAATACGATGATCAGAAACACAAGTCCGACCAGCATCAAAGCGGGAAGCGCTCCCCAGATCAGCCTGACGATTTTTGCCCGGAGGCTGCCGGGCTGTTTTTCCGTGTCCGTCATGAATCTATCCTCTTTTTCCACCACTGGATGCGCGTTCTTCTATAGTAGGACTCAACTTTCTGACTTGCCTCAAGATATTGGTTTGCTGTCATCAAATGGTCCCAAGTCATGGCGGCATTCCATGATTAGAAGCCAGGAGCCAGGAGGAAAGCTTAAAGCCGATTTGAGCAACTCGTCTGTTGTACCGATTAGCGAGCATGCGAGACATCGAGACGTATACTCCTCAAGGGGTATTGAAGTGAGTACCCGAAGGGTAAATAAATCCGTCATTCTGGCTTCTAACTCCTGGCTTCTAACTTCTGACTCCTGGCTCCTGGCTCCTGGCTCCTGGCTTCTAACTCCTGGCTCCTGGCTTCTCCCTTCTTGTGGAAAACAGGCATGAAAAAATCGCCAAAACCCCTGTAATGACCACCCGCCGCCTTTTCCTATGCGATTGCCAGCACACCTTGAATAATCTTTTCAAGGTCACCGATGGTCAGAACCGTATTTTTCAAAAGGTATGTAAATTCCTCGTCAAATCCAATTTTCGATAAACTCGTAATCACGCCGTTTTGAATATCCAGGCTCAGTCTGAAATTTTCTCTATGGATACTCATATAATCGGTAAGCGTCTCCCTGACCCGGTTTTCAACAAACGCGAATATGTCCTTCGGAGCATCGAAAGAAACCAATTCATAGACATCGGGCGTCAGATTGAATTTACGACCGTAATAAAAATCGGCTTTCCCTAGCACCGCTTTTCTGCCGATGCGTGTAGGCTGTAAAAAGCTATTGGTCATCCCGGCTACTTTTGCATTCTCTTCGCTCAGGTTGGAAGGATTACGAAAACAAGATTCCGTGACTCCCAGCTTAGTGAAGATATAATCGATCCCCACCACAAGATGCAAAACCGGAGAATCCGCTGCAAATTCCTGCGGCTCTTCATCTGTTATTTCTGACGTAAAGGTCATAAAGCCCCCTGTTCAAGCAGTCGGCGAAGCAGCCGGCATTCATTAAAGCTGCGTTGAACAGCTCGTCTGCTCAACTCAGCTTGATACCGCTCATCCTGAGCCTGTCGAAGGATCATGAAAACAACAGCAATCCGGCTTACAGGAACAGCGTCGTGTTGGATTTCGCAGCGCTGGCGAGAAACGCGCCTACCCCGCCGGGCTCCAAGCCGTCAATCAGGTCTGTCGGCTTTATCCCCATCAGGTCAACGGTCATCTGGCAGGCGATAATTCGCACTCCGGCTTCCCGGGCCATCCGGATAAGCGTCTCCAGCCGGATCACGTTTTTCTTCTTCATCATATAACGGAACAGTTTCGGACCAATGCCACCAAAGTTCATTTTTGAGGTGGGGAGATTCTCCGGCCCTTTTGGTCGCAAGGCCAGGAGCAGGCGCTCGAGAAACCCTCTGCCGGTGGTCGCAAAAGTAGATTTTTTCAGGACATCCAATCCCCAGAAAGTGGCGAAAATGGTGACCTTCATGTTCATGGCAACCGCGCCATTGGCGATAATAAAAGCGGCCATCGCCTTATCAAGATCCCCGCTGAAGAGGACAAGGCTCAGTTGATCACCCTTTTTCTCAAGTGCGGCAATCCGCTCTTCCAGCTCTGCTACCTTTTTCTGAAGATCAGCAGAAGCGGCTGAATTTCCCGCAACCTTCTGTCGGTGTTCTTTTTCCATATCCAGGGCCCGCCTTGTCTTTATGCCACTCTTCCGGCGAAGATCACTCAGCATCACTCAATCCTATTTAATCACCATTCGACAAAACCGTGCCAGATCTATTTTTCGTCCAGGCCCCTCTTCAGGATCACCGGCAGGGGGTCCTTCCGGGCAAGGGCCGCCAGAAGCTGTTCATGGATCTTTCCCTGGCCCAGGTCTTCCTTGCCGGTCAATGACTCGATCTCGATCCGGACAATCCCGGTAATCGCCAGTTTCTCCGGAAGGTAGTCACCGAACCCGCCATCCGGCTGATACTTGGCCATCAGACTGCGAAAGGCAAGCCCCCGCTCCGCATCATCGGTAACTAGATGCGCCCTGCCCTTGATGATCACGCTGCGATAGAGGTATGCCGCCTCGCAGGGCTGGTTGACCGCCCGGACGAGCGCCAGGGGAAGATCCACTTCAAAGCAGACCCGGTCATCACGGTCGAGATGATCGATCTTCTCCCCGGCCAGGGCGGAGTGAAAGTAGATCCGCCCCTCGGCATAGGCGAAATTAAGCGGTTTGATCATCGGGTAGCCATCCTGCCCGACCGTTCCAAGGCGCCCGACCTGACACTCATTCAGGAGCCCCTCAATCACGGCCGGGTCGTTGATCTCCTTGTTCGCTTTACGCATTCAGTACTCTCCGGATTGTACAGGCAGAACAAACCGCCTTTTCCAGCCAGCGTCGCTGACGCGCGTTTACGCGAACGCAACGACGATCTCTTCTTTCGATTTCCGCCACTTGGGCGGCAAAAGTTGAAGACCGGGTTTCCGGTAACCGACTGCCAGCAGCAGCGGGACCCAGAAAGTATCCGGAATCTTGAATTCCTTCCGGACCCCTTCATGGTCGAATCCGTCCATCGGATGGGTTTCGAGACCGAGGCTGGTGGCGGCATACATCAGGGCCATCCCGAAAAACCCCGCGTTCTTGGCGGCAAAGGCCAGGTTCGCCTCCGGGCTCCAGTCGTACAGGGATTTCGCCGCATCGAGAAACCACCCCCGCTGCTCGGGCTGCATAATTCCCGAATCAACCATTTCCCGCCAGTTCTTTTCGACGGTCGGATGGCCCTCCTGCCAGCCTTTCTTGTCGGCCAGGACCATCAGGACCACCGGCGCTTCGGTAACCTTGGGCTGGTCCCAGGCCAGTTTTCTCAGCGCCTCCTTCTCTTTTTGCTCCCGGAGAATAATCAGGTTCCAGGGCTGAAGATTGAAGCTCGAAGGGGCCTTGGCTGCCAGTTCGATCATTTCGGTCAACAACTCATCGGAAACATCTTTTTCCGGGTCGAAAAAATTAATGGCCCGTCTCTTTTCAACTATTTCACGGAAGTTCATGGTTGTCTCCTTTATGTAATCGTTTGATATCAAATTCTTCACTTGCACCCTTCGGGTATAAGTTTCGTATAAGCAGGCACGCTGCTCAACTCAGCTTATAATTTTCCAGCAAGTTTCTTGCACAGAATTCCCAGCTGTTTCTGCTCCTCGGCGGTGAGATTGCCCATCGCCCCGGCAATCCGCTTCGCATGGCCCGGAAAAATATTTTTCATCAACTCCTCCCCATCGCCCGTCAGGGCAATGGTGAAATATCTCCGGTCGTCCTGATTGCGGGTGCGAAGAACCAGTTCCCGCTTTTCCAGATTGTCGATCACGGTGGTCAGGTTGGCCGTGCTTTTCAGGATCTTTGCCGCGATCTCCTTCTGGCACATCGGCCCAAGATGGTACAAGGCTTCAAGAACACCGAACTGGCTCACCGTCAGTTTTTCGGCGCCCAGCGGCCCGTGCACCAGTGCGGAAATCGTCTCTCCGGCCCTGGAAAGCTTCACGAAAGTGCTTAACGCCAACCTCTCCTTTTGATCACCACGATATTTCATCTGCCAACACCTCGATGTCTAATAGTTTAATATTAAACTAATGATCCGGCGGATGATCGTCAAGGGGCTCGTTTAATTGAAACATGAGAGGAGAGCAAAAATGAATGTCCGGGTTGAGTGCCGACCGGGTTTGCAATACCGGATTCCGCCTTTTTCCCTGAGGCCGGCCTTTCGGGAGCAGCCGACAAAGAAGCGGATGGCGGATGGCGTGCCGGAATCAGCGAAAAAAAATGCGAGACCCACGGAAACAGCTCGGGGTCTCACATGATTTCAGGGTTCTGCCTTTGTGGAATGTACGATCTTACAAATCTTCCCGGCTCAGACCCACCAGATCTGCCTTTTGGCCGGATTGCCGTTTTTTTCAAAGACATCCCCGGACTCCTTCAGGACTGCCGCAAGCTCCTCCACCGTGAAGCTGTACCCGTCTTCAGCGGCCAGGGTGACGAACTCCTCCATGGTTGCCGGGACGTCATATCGGGCCCGTACATTTTTATCCTCGCCGCCGGCGACAAGCAGGTCTTCCACATCTTTTCTAGCCATGATTATTCTCCCTGTTTTAAATTAAGAAATATACATTAAGATCCATTTTGATCGGCGCCTCACCCACGACACACTCCTCGCACTGAAGACAGGCTTTCCTTACCGATCAGTTTGCGATCCTTCTTTCCGTCAATGTTCTGATCTTCCCGGCCAGCTCCAGCATCCTTGCCACCTCGTCCATGGTCGGCGGGGTGATCGTGAAATTGTAGGGGTCGCAGATCTCCTGAAACGCGTCCAGGGCTTTTAACTCATCACCAAGAGGCCCCAGGTCTCCGGGCAAAAACTCTTCCATCGCCTCAACCAGATCGTGCATGGTGTGATTATAGGGGAGATTGCCGCTTTCCATCAGCAGGGCCATGATCAGCTTTTCAATGGCCATGGCCACCAGATTATAGAGGATTTCGGCGGTAAAGACCTGCCGCCGCCTGGCGAAACCGTTAACGGCTGCGGCCAGGAACTGCTTGCCCTGCCGCAGATACTCCTGCCAGCCGCCGATGGGTGGGCGCTTGATATCTCCGAAGCCTACCAGTCTGCCCGGTGGCGAAGATTTTGTCTCCGGCATGGCAGCGTCTCCTTTCTTCATGGCGCACAGAACTCTATAATGACGCTCTCGTCATCGCCCTGGGTCAGGGTGTATGGATCACCAATCATAAATCGCAACCCTTGACCGGTGGCAACTGCCTGCAGCCTGGAGATATCCGGATCCACGGTTTCCCTGTCCGCCTCCCGGTTGATGCAGACGAACAGCTCACGTTCGTGGTCGGTGAACTGGAGCAGAAAGGAGTTGTGCTCCAGGAAGACCAGGTCTTCGTAGGCATAGGAAACACCCATCCCCGCTTCCTCGACAATATTTTTTACCAGTCCCAATTGTTTCATAGATCTTCCGCTCTGCTGAGATTGTAGATATCCCTCCATCTGGCCCCGCAGGTTGCACAAAACATCGCAACCCGCATCTGATCTCCCTTCACCCATTCCGGAGGGGAGGAGTACTTGATCGCCTTTGATCCGCACTTCGGACAATGACCGCCGCCCGATTCCAGATATGATCTATAGGTCATGGTTGTCTCCGATGACCCTTACGAGATCAGATACCCGGCAGCCGGCTCGCCGTCTTCCAGACCGTCAAGGATGGCATCGATCGCCTCTTCACTGTCGACGCCCTTAAACCACCAGTTCTCCGGCTGAATCACCATGATCGGTCCCGATTCGCACTGTTTGAGGCAGGTGGTGGCGGTGATCAGGCAATCAAGGCCCCGATCGAGAATCTCCTCTTCGATGTACTGCAGAAAACCGTTGGTCTGCTTGTGGCAGATGCCTTTCTTGTCGCCCGCGACGCGAAAGCTCTGACAGACGATGATTTGTCGTTCCGGGGTTGCCATGGGGTGCTCCTTTTTTTAATGAAGAATTTAGAATGCAAAATTAAGATTTATGATTGTGTTCATTGACCCTTGCATCTTCCTTTTTTCCCGCCGCCATATAATTGGTCGATAGCGCCCTCGATCCCGCCGTCGGTGATCAGGACGGAAACCCCCTTCTCTCCGAGAATACGTCTCGGGCTTTCGCCGGCCCCGGCGGCAAGGACTGCGAAACAGTCGACCAGGGTTTCGGCCAATTTTTCCCAGCGGCCACTGCCGCCGCCCGGCTCCGGAACCGGTCTGGTTCCTAGAAGACAGGTCAACCCATCTTCCCTGGGACCGTAGATCAGCATCTGATACGCCTGGCCGAGATGCAGATCCACCTCCATGCCGCCCACACTGACCACCCCGATATTCGGCCTTTCTGCGGTCGGCGCAAGGGCGGCGGCGACCGGACTTTTACAGGATCCGAACACCGACGGGCAATCGGCGCCGAGATGGGCTTTCTTTTCCGGCTGCACCGTCGTCGCCAGATATCGGGACGCGCTTACCGCCAGCTGTTCCATGACTCCGGGTTCCGGTGCACCGAGCAGCGACTCATTCTGATCCGTAACGTGGTTGCAGGGGACAAGCTCCATCGATTCCGCACCGCGTGCAGACATCTCCCTGGCAATGACGGAAACCTGGTCGTCGTTCACTCCGGGATAGACCGTGGTCCTCACCCCCACCTTGATTCCCTGCTCCCGGAAAGCCACGACCGCCCGGGCCTGTTCTTCCAGAAGCATCGGGATGGCCTGGGAAAGGGGAATCGTTTTGTTCCCCGGCCTGATCCAGGCATAGAGTTTTTCCGCCGCTTCCCGTTCAACCGCGTTTACCAGCAAAGTAACCCGGGCCACTCCAGCTTCCGCGAGCTCTTTCGCGGCTTCGGCGCCATGCAGCCCGAGGGTCGTTACCGAAAGTTCCAGTTCCGGGTACTTCCCCCTGATCAGCCGCAGGGTTTCCAAGGTCCCCTCCATTTCCGCCAGCGGATCTCCGGGACCATCCAGTTCAACCCCGCTGATCACCGCGCCCTGCCGGAGATTTTCTTCAAGCCACCTCAATGCGCCTGCAGGCGGTACCGCGCGGGCCTCTGCATCGGGCCGGTCGTAACGAACCCTGAACAACGGTCGCCGGGCCACCGGCAGAATGAGCGATCCCGGCCCGGAGGGATTGCCGGCGCAGCGGCAATTTTCGCCTTTCGGCAACTGAATAATCTTCATCTCAGACACCATTCCCTTGATTTCCGGTGGGGCGTGAGACCGGAAACAGAGATTAACTCCGCTCCCGGTTTCTTAAGGTTTCTACATGACAAGTTCAAACTTCTCTTCAGGGTCATCGCGGTCCTTGCGGTCCAGCAGCACCCCGAGGATTTTTTCCAGCAGCCGCAATCCCCCCTTGTAACCGACGGTCGGGAAATACTGGTGTCCCTGGCGGTCGAGGATCGGGAACCCCCAGCGGACATACGGGATGTCCTCGTCGCGGGCGATATACTTGCAGTAAGTGTTGCCGATGATCAGGTCAACCGGCTCGTTTTTGATCCACTGGTGGAGGAGGAACATATCCCCTTTGGCCTTGACGTTCACCGGACAGCCCATCTCGCTGGTGATCTCCCGGATCCTTTTCTCAAACTTCTTGCCGGGGGTTCCGGTGACGATATGGACCGGTTTCATGTCCATCGTGACCAGGAATTCGGTCATCGCGATCAGTTGATCCGGGTCGCCGACCAGCGCCACCTTTTTTCCGTACAGATACTGGTGCATGTCCGAGATCATGTCGACCAGCTGGCCGCGTTCATAGGCGATCTCGTCGGGGATGGTGACTCCGGCGATGGTCCGCAGGGCATCGATAAAGCGATCGGTGGCCATCAGCCCGAAGGGCATGTCGAGCACCGAACAGGGCACCTTGTGCTGGGAGTCCAGTTCTCGGGCCGCATCGGCCGAACACCATTCGCCGAGGGCCAGGGTGCCCTTGGAGTCACCGGTGCTTTTCAGCTCGGCCACGGTGGTGCCGCCGTCGGGGAACATCTTGTACTCGCCGGACAACGGGGTGTTCAGTACCCCCGAGGTGTCCGGGAACATGATGGTCTTGATCCCGATCAGGGCGGTCAGCCGCTTGATCTCCTCCATGTCGGCCGGTTCAACCCAGCCCGGGATGATATTGACCTTGCCGTTCTTTTTGCCGGTGGGTTCAGCCATCATCGCCATCGACTTGACCATGTTTGAAAAACCGGTCACATGGGAACCAGCGTAACTCGGGGTGGAGGCGCTGATCACATATTTTCCTTTCGGGATCTTGCCCTCGGCCTGCGCCTTTTTCTTGATCTGGGGCAGATCGTCGCCGATGGTCTCGGAGAGGCAGGTGGTATGGATCGCGATCACCTCCGGCTCATAGACGGTGAAGATGTTGTTGATGGCCTGCAGCATATTGGCCTGGCCGCCGAATACCGAGGCACCCTCGGTAAATGAGCTGGTGGCGGCGGAAACCGGCTCCTTGTAATGCCTGGTCAGGGCACTGCGATGGTACGCGCAGCACCCCTGGGAGCCATGACTGTGCGGCAGACAGCCGTGGATCCCGAGCGCCGCATACATGGCGCCGATCGGCTGGCAGGTCTTGGCCGGATTGATGGTCAGGGCCTTGCGCGCCGATATTTCTTTCGGGGTATGTCGTAGTAACATTTTCGTATCCTCAAATGTTTGATGAATGCAGAATGTAGAATGCAAAATGCAAAATTGGTATCAATGGGATGCTTTTCGTTCTTCATTCTGCATTTTTAATTTTTAATTACGCCGAAGGCGGCTACTCCCAGTTGTAGGACGCCGACAGCTGCGGGTTCTTCTGCCAGGGGGCCTTCATATAGCCCCAGACTTTTGAATTCACCAGCCGGTCGATCTCGTGATAGAAATTGACCGCGCCGACAAAGCCGGCATAGGGGCCGCCCGAGTCGTACGAGTGGAGCTGCTTCATCGGCACCCCCAGTTTCTGGATCGAATACTTCTCCTTGATCCCGGCACAGAAGATATCCGGCTGCAGGAGTTCCACCAGTTTTTCCGCCTCGTACTGGTTGAGATCGTCGATGATCAGGGTGTCTTTTTCCATGTCGACAGCCAGGCCGTCGTACTCTTTGAACCGGTAGCCCGCTTTTTCCAGGACCTTCAGCTGCTTGTCGCTCTTGCGCGGCCTGAAGCGGGTCGGGTCGGCCGTAACCTCGATCTCCTCGATGTTCCGGCTGTCGGCATCGATCTTGATGTTGGGGAGCACCTGGCGGCCTTCATAGTCATCCTGATGGCCGAACTCGTAACCGGCCGAGATGGTCTTCATGCCGAGCTCGTCGAAGAGCTCCTTGTAATGATGGGCCCGGGAGCCGCCGACGAACATCATCGCGGTCTTGCCCTCTGTCCGGGGCCTGATCTCCTTCAAGGCCGCTTCCACTTCCGGCATCTCTTCGGCGATCACCTTCTCCACCGTCTCGATCAGTTTTTTATCGCCGAAGTACTCGGCGATCTTGCGTAAACTTTTCGCGGTTGCTTTCGCGCCGATAAAGTTCACCTTGATCCAGGGAATCCCGTACTTGGTCTCCATCATGTCGGCCACGTAGTTGATCGAACGGTGGCACATGACCGCATTGAGATCGGCCTGATGGGACGAGGTGAACTGGTCGTAGGTCGAGTTGCCGGAGAAGGTCGAGATGCAGGTGATCCCGCATTTTTTGAAGATCCGGTCGATCTCGAAGCCGTCGCCGCCGATGTTGTATTCGCCGAGCAGGTTGATCTTGTACTTGCCTTCCTTCGGCACGTCGTTCTCTCCGACCAGATGCCGGAAAACCTGGTTATTCGCGATATGGTGCCCCGCCGACTGGGAAACACCCTTGTACCCTTCACAGGAAAAGGCGTAGACATTGCAGTCGCCGAGTTTTTTCTTCATATTGGCGGCGACGGTGTGGATATCGTCCCCGATCAGCCCCACCGGACAGGTGGCAAAAACGGCGATCGATTTCGGATGAAAAAGGTCGTACGCCTCCTGGATCGCGGCGGCCAGCTTCTTCTCGCCGCCGAAGATGATGTCCTGCTCCTGCATGTCGGTGGAGAAACAGTAGGTCATGTAGTTCTCACCGTCCGGGCCGGCGTCGGTCTGGTTCCTCCGGGTCAGCCAGGCATAGAAGCTGCAGCCGATCGGGCCGTGCACCAGGTTCACGATATCTCGGGTCGGCCCCATGATTACGCCCTTGCACCCGGCATAGGTGCAGCCGCGCATGGTGATGATCCCGGGAATGGTCCGGACGTTGGCGGTAAGCGTCGGGGTGTCGTTCTGCAGCGCCTCGTTGATCATGATCTGCTTGGCGCGTTTGCGGGCCACCTTGGGCGGATACTTGGCGATCAGTTCCGCCTTGAGATCGGCGGGCGCCCACTGCACCATTTTTTTCTTGGTTGCTGTTGTCATACTCTTCTCCTTATGAGATGGACTTGACGCCCCGCTCTCCCGTTCTGACCCGGACCGCATCACTCAAGGGAAGGACAAAAACCTTGCCGTCCCCCGGCATGCCGGTCTGATTCGTATTGATGATGGTTTCCACCACGCATTTCACCATTTTGTCTTCGACCACCGCGGTGATCATGCGCTTGGCATAGAGTTTGCCCTTCTCGCCGAGCAGGGAGGCGGCCTCTTCATAGCCCTGTTCCACGCCTTCCAGGATCTGCGGATTGACAAAACCCTTGCCCCGGCCGTGGGCCTCGTGGGCGAAGAAGGCATCGACCCCGCAGTCGGTGAGGGCCTGCTTGGTCTGGTTCATCATATTGATTCGCACCACGGCGATCACCTCTTTCATGCCGGGACCTCCTCGGCGGCGGCCGCAGTCTCCTTGACCCCGGAGCTGATGGTGTAGGATTCCTCGACCTCGGTAACGAAAATCTTGCCGTCACCGAAGGCGCCTTTCCCCTTGGAACGGGCGGTATCCATAATGGTCTGGATCACGAAATCCTTGTCCGCCGCGTTGACCACACTCATCAACATGACCTTGGGCAGCTCATCGTAAGTGACCTCGCCGATCTTGATCCCGCGCTGCTTGCCGCGCCCGGCCACCGAATATTTGGTTACCGCGGGAAAACCCGCATCCATCAACGCCGCCAACACGGCATCCGCCTTCTCAGGCCTGACTATTGATCTGATCATGATTAACATCGTAGTTGTTCCTCCGTAAATTTTTCCCAAAAGCATCCCCTGACAGATAAATCAGGAGTGCAGGTGCCTTGAGATGCAAGGAAGAGGTTGATTCGCTATAGCAGCGCTATGCGAATCAGCCGATGACGCCGCAGCTCGAGGCAGATGTGCTTCTGACTTCATCTGTCAAGCGGCTTCCATCAGCCCATACGCCATCAGCAGCGCTTCCAGCTCCTCGATCTCGAGCGGCGTCGGGATGACGAACATCTCGTTCTCGTCGATGGCCCTGGCCAGTCCGCGATAGGAGTCAGCCTGCGGCACCTCCGGTTTCCATTCGATTACGGTCTTCCGGTTGATCTCGGCCCGCTGCACGTCGTTGTCGCGAGGGACGAAGTGGATCATCCTGGTCCCGAGCTTCTTGGCAAATTCCTCGATCATCTCCTGCTCGTTGTCGACGGCCCGGGAGTTACAGATCAGACCACCCAGGCGGACCGAACCGGACTGGGCGAATTTCATGATTCCCTTGCTGATATTGTTGGCCGCATACATGGCCATCATCTCGCCGGAGACGACGATATAGATCTCCTCCGCCTTGCCGTCGCGGATCGGCATCGCAAAACCACCGCAGACGACATCGCCCAGAACATCGTAGAAGGCATAATCGAGCCCTTCGCTTTCCTCGTAGGCGCCGAGGGATTCCAACATATTAATGGAAGTGATGATCCCGCGTCCGGCGCACCCAACCCCGGGCTCCGGCCCGCCTGATTCAACACACCAGGTGCCGCCGTAGCCCTTTTTGCGGATATCCTCAAGCTCAACATCCTCGCCCTCTTCACGCAGGGTATCGAGTACGGATTTCTGGGCCAATCCGCCGAGCAGAAGCCTCGTGGAATCCGCCTTCGGATCACAACCGACGACCATGACTTTCCGCCCCAGCTCGACCAGACCCGCCACCGTGTTCTGGGTGGTTGTAGACTTGCCGATTCCGCCTTTTCCATAGATTGCCACTTTACGCATTGTCAAACCTCCTTGAAAATTTTGAGTGAGTAAACGGTATTGATGTGTTGATTTCCCCCTATCGCAAGGGGTGTGCCATCGCCGGACAATATTTTCTTTCACCAGTCAACCATCTGTTATTATTGTGTTTTTTGCAAAACACACGGGGCTCGGCCTGGCCGAAATGAAATTTTCAGAAAAATGAAAGTGTTTGGAAGCTTACAAAAAGGAACAGGTCGTTACACTGAGGTCCTGTTGCAAAACATTCACAATATTGAGTTTATCGCAATACAACATTTACAAATATGTAACTACCGCCCGGTTTTTTTGTAACATTTGCAACCGGAACCCACCCTCTCATGGCAAACTATTCTCAATGATTACAGATTGTTGCGATTTTTTACGTGTTGCGAAGAGATGTTGGAACGTTTATTGCGAAGAACATGAGATGGGAATAACCCTGGAGGAAGGAGCAAAAAAAGATGGCATTGCTTGAAGCGGAGTTGCAGGACAGAGGGACTGAACATCTGGAAGTCCAGGCCCTCTATGAAATTGCCCAGCTGATCGGCTCGGCCCTGAACCTTGACAAGGCTCTGTCCGAGATCCTGAGAATTCTCCACGACACCCTGAAAATGGAACGGGCCACCCTGGTCCTGCCCGACAGCGACCTTTCTCGATTAAGCATCCGGGCCTCATACGGCCTGACCGAAGAAGAGGCCCGTCGCGGCGTGTATCGACCGGACGAGGGGATCATCGGCACCGTATTCAGGACCGGGTACCCCTTTGCCGTACCGGATGTCAACAAGGAGCCGTTATTTCTGAACCGGACCGAGTCGCGGTCGCTGCTGCCGAAGGGCGAAGTCTCCTTCCTCGGAGTCCCGGTCATTCTCCTGGAAAAACCGGTCGGGGTCCTGACCGTCGACCGGTTATTCGGCTCCGAGGTGAGCTTTGAGGAGGATATCCGGTTTCTGACCGTGGTCGCCATGCTGATCGGTCAATTCCTGAACCTGCACGAGGCGATCGCCACCAGGCAAAAGCTGCTGGTTGAGGAAAACACCTACCTCAAGGAAGAACTCAGAACCCGGTTCAGCCACCACAACATCATCGGCCAGAGCAAGATCATGCAGGAGGTCTTCCGCTATATCGAGAAGGTGGCGCCGAGCCGCGCCACCACCCTGCTCCTCGGCGAATCCGGCACCGGCAAGGAACTGGTGGCCCGGGCGATCCACCAGGCGAGCCCTCGCAAGGAGAAGCCATTTATCAAGGTGAACTGCGCGGCGCTGCCCGACAACCTGCTGGAAAGCGAGCTTCTCGGTCATGAAAAGGGGGCCTTCACCGGGGCCGCCACCATCAAGATCGGCAGGTTCGAGTTGGCCGACGGCGGCACCCTGTTCCTCGATGAGATCGGCGAACTGCCGCTGCCCCTGCAGGCCAAACTGTTGCGGGTCCTGCAGGAAAAACAGTTTGAACGCCTGGGCGGCACCAGGACCATCAATGTCGACGTCAGAATCATCGCCGCCACCAACCGGAGCCTGGAACAGGAAGTCGCCCGGAAAACCTTTCGCGAAGACCTCTTCTACCGGTTGAACGTGGTGCCGATCGTCCTCCCTGCTTTACGGGAAAGACGCGAAGACATCCTGCTGCTGCTTGATCATTTTATCGAGGAGAGTAACAGGATCAACGACCGCAAGGTCAAATTCAGCAAACAGACCATCGATGTTCTGGTCCGCTACCCCTGGCCGGGAAATGTCCGGGAACTGCAGAATCTGGTGGAAAGACTGGTGATCATGGCCGACAACAAACCGGTCGCTCCCGACGCCCTTCCCTCCTATATGCTGGAGGAGACGTTCAGTGAAAAAAGCCTGCCGCCGAATCTCCCGACTGAACCGGTCGGGCCGGCGCCCGCCCCGCAGGAGAACAGACCACCCCGCCTTGAAGACCTCGAAAAACAGGAAGTTGAGGCGGCCCTCAAAAGGCATGGCTGGGTGAGGGCACGAGCCGCCAGAGAGCTCGGGATCACCCAACGCCAGATCGGTTACCGGATCAAGAAATATGATCTTGAACCCCCTACCTACGGTTAAGGTATCCCTGAATCCGTGACGGCTCCGCGCGATTCATCAGCTCAGGGGATCTCGCCGGCTCGCTATCTGCATCGGTGCCGCTCTCGAACGCTCACGGCAGGGTATCGGGAATCGATCGAAATCCCCGGATTGAGGCCGCTGAAATTCCATTTTGTCTTGTGAAGTTTTCTGAAACTATTACACTGCGCAAAATCAAGGATGGTTCCACCCGAAGCCTTGAAAACAGCCGGGTGGTTTCATGATATCCAACAGCGCAACCGGAAGGTGCAGGATGACTCCAGAGGAAATGCAGCAGAAGGCGATTGAACTTTTTACCCGGCGGCTTCATTGAAGCCAGGTGATGCTGGCGGTCGGCCAGGAAAAGATCGGAAAAATCAGTGAGGAAGCAGTGAAGGCGGTCGGCGCTTTCGGCGGTGGCCTGGCCGGCAGCGGCGGCCCCTGCGGCATCATGCTCGGCGGGGTCGCTTTTATTTCCAGCATGTACAGCCGGGGGAACCTCGAAGGAAAGGAAGACCCCAGAATGTGGTCGCTTTCCGGAAAATTCATGCAGAAGTTCAACACCCTCTGCGAAGAGTTTGCCAGTACAAACTGCCGGGACATCGCCCAGGTGAACTGGCAGGACAGGGAAGCGGCAAAAGAGTATTACGGCAACCCGGAAAGCAGACGCAAAATCTGTATCCGGCTGATCGGGGATGCGGCCTGCGCCCTTGGCGAAATTCTTGACCAGGATGCATCAAAAGAACCCCGTTGAACACGTCCTCCGAGAGCAGAATCCCCTGTGGAACAACAGCGCCGGAATGCCGGGGAAGAAATACCCGGAAAGCGAGACTCAAAACCACCCATCCATAACCGGTTGATATGATTCGTTTTTACCCACCCCGCCGCCTTCCGGACTGCCTATTCACATGAATCTTATTTTTTTTTTTCATTTCACCTGCCCACCGTTATATAATCTTTTCAATACATAACATCAGTTGAACCATCATCTTCCGGCCCTGCCCCTGATTAAGGGCAGTTCAGCCGGACCAAAAGCCTGGTAAGAGGAAAACATGCCATCACTTGCCCAACGACTTGATGCGATCGAAGACCTGCCAACCATTCCGCACACCATGCAGGCCGTGCTGTCCAGTCTCGACTCGGTATCCGCTTCCGCCGCGAAGCTCGAAGACATCATCAAGGAAGACCCGGTCCTGACCGCCAGGGTCCTCAAAATGGCCAACTCATCCTATTACGGCTCCGCCCAGGAAATCTCCAGTCTTTCCCGGGCCATCGTCACCGTCGGTTTTGAGGAGGTCCGGAACATTGTGATCGGCCTTTCCCTGACCGGTGTGTTCTGTGACGATCTCGGCTTTGAAGAGTTCAATGCCGTGGACATCTGGCTCCATTCGATCGGGGTCGCCACCTGCGCGAAAATGATCGCCCAGGAGGTCAGCGATCTCGAACCGGATGAGATGTTCACCGTGGGCATGCTCCATGATCTCGGCCGGATCCTCTTCTGTCTCTACTTTGCCGATGAGCTGCGGGAACTGCTGAGCATGATGAAGGCGGAGAATATCAGCCTGGTGGAGGCGGAAGACAAGTATGGTCTCGGCCACAGCGATATCGGCGCCCATCTTGCCCATCGCTGGCAGCTGAGCCCGATGACGGTCAAGGTGATCCGCTACCATCATAACCCCAGCCGGGCCGGAGAACATGCTCAGGCGGCAGCGGCCATCAGCCTCGCAGACGCGTTGAGTATCCAGTTGAAGATCGGCTGGGGCGGACTGGGGACACCCCAGAAAATCATGATCCCGAAAGTGCTGGGGCTGGACAATGACAAGGTGAAAGCGATCGCCCTGAAGCTAAAAGAGCAGAAAGAGGCGCTGGTCAGCGGCTGGAGCACCCTGATCAAAACCTGATCAGGTTCGGAGCAGACCCGGGATGATCCTTCGACAAGCTCAGGATGAGCGGGCTTCGACTGGCTCGGGATAAGCGGGCTTCGACTGGCTCGGGTTGAGCGGGATCGCGGTGAGGCGGCGAACCCGGGTCGACAGGAATCACAGCTACTCCGCTCACCCTGAGCCTGTCGAAGAGCAAAGAAATCTGCACCCGGAATTGAGTGGCACCCTTAATTTTTACGGCCACCGCGATCGCGGTGCTCGCTCTTCATCCTCAAGATACAAGGCATCAAGCCGCGGCTGGAATTTCCGAAGCACCGCCTTCCTCTTGATCTTCATAGTCGGAGTGAGTTCCCCCTTCTCCTCGGTCAGCGGCTCCGGCAACACCAGAATCTTACGGACCGTTTCATAAGGGGCGAGTCCTGCTGTTTTCTTCATGATCCTCCCCATCAAAAAACTGTGCATCTCCGGATGAACCGCCAGTTTTTCCGGCGACAGACCGTTCAGACCGGCAACCGGAACCCTGGCCGCAAAGAGCTCATAATCAGGGACCACCAGGGCCGTGAGATAGTTCTTCCGATCGCCATATAGCACGATCTGGCTCACATATTCGTCGGTGATGATCAGGTTCTCGATATACTGGGGCGAAATATTCTTGCCGCCCGAGGTGACGATAATGTCCTTCTTGCGGTCGACGATCTTCAGGTAATTATCTTCAAGCTCGCCCAGGTCTCCGGTCATCAGCCAGCCGTCGATGATCACCCCGGCGGTGGCTTCAGGATCGTGATAATAGCCGAGCATCACCGAGGGGCCGCGGACCCCGATCTCGCCATCGGCAAAGATTTTCACCTCGCACCCCGGCAGGGGGTTGCCGACGGTGCCGGGCCTGATTTTACCCAGCCGGTTGACCGCAATCACCGGTGAATACTCCGTAAGGCCATAGCCCTCCAGAACCTGGACCCCGGCGGCAAGAAAAAATTCCGCAATTTCCTGCGCCAGAGGCGCGCCACCGGCCACAAAAAACTTAAGCCTGCCGCCCAACCGCTCTTTTAACTTACTGAAAACCAGCCGCTCGGCAAGCCGATGCTTCAGCCTGAGAAAAACTCCCGCCCCCCCGCCACCGGCAACTTCCAGCATCTGCCGCCCCGTTGCCATGGCCCAGTGGAAAATCTTCTGCCGCAGGCGCGGCGCGCTGTTCACCCCGTCCATGATCCGGGCATACAGTTTTTCATAAAATCGCGGCACCCCGAGCATGATGGTCGGACGCACCTCCTGGATATTGTCGGCAACGACCCGGATCGACTGGGCGTAGGCGGTGACCGCGCCGGAGACGAGCATTAAAAACTGCCCGGCGGTCCGTTCGAAAGAATGACTCAGGGGCAGAAATGAGAGGAAGGTGTCGTCCGGCCCAACCGGTTGCGCTTCCAGGGCGGCCTGGGCGTTGGCAAGAATGTTCCGGTGGGAGAGCATCACCCCCTTCGGACTGCCGGTGGTCCCTGAAGTGAAGATGATGGTCGCGCACTGGTCGGGCCCGATGGCGGCTTTTCTTGCCGCAAGTTCTTCACTGCCGCCATTTTCGAGGATCTCCCGGCCCTTGAGACGAAGGATATCGTAATCAAGCGCACAGCTGCCCGCCGAACCGATCCCCACCGGGTCAAGGGAAATAATGTTCTTTATTGCCGCATCACAGGTGGTGAGCATCTCCGCCTTCTCGGAACGGGCGACAAAGGCGACATCGACCCCCGCCTTGTCCAGGATATAATCGGCCTCCTTCCGGGAACTGGTGTGATAGATGGGGACCGTCACCCCCCCGGCGCTCATGATGGCTAGATCGGCGACCAGCCATTCCGGCCGGTTGTAGGACATGATCGCCACCCGGTCCCCAACCTTCACCCCCAGTCCGACCAGACCGCAGGCGACCTCCCTGACCATTCGGGCAAGTTCGTTCCAGGAGATCGTCCGGTACTGATCCGCCGGTTTATACAGCACCGCGGTCCGATCACCGAATCGGGCAACCTGTTCGGTGAACATGGCCGGGATTGTTTCATGAGGAGAGCTTTTCACGTTTGTCACCATGATCGATCAATCGTCATAAAAACCTGCGCCCAGCTCCGCCATCTTCCGGAGCAATGGTGCCGGCGCAAACCTTTCACCGCCCTTGCCGACAAGTTCCCCCAGCCTGCGGACCACCTCTCCTGCGCCGACGGTATCTGCATAACGGATCAGACCACCGGTGTACGGAGGGAAACCCGCGCCGAAGATCATCGCCGCATCAACGGTTCCGGCATCGCTCACCACACTTTCCTCCAGACAGAGGACAGCTTCATTGATCATCGGCATGATCAGCCGATCGACAATCTCCTCGTCGCTGAAGGTTTTGCCGGGCACCTGATCAAGCTGCAACAGGGAATAAATATCATCAGCCAGGTCCCCGTTTCGCTTGCTGCCGTAATCGTAAAACCCCCTGCCGTTTTTGTTGCCGAGACGCCCAGCCACCTGCATCGAGGCGAGCAAGGGTGATGGACGCATTCTCTCACCGAAGGCGCGATTCAATATTTCGGCGACATGGGCCGCGATATCGAGCCCCACCATATCGAGAAGCCTGAACGGCCCCAGGGGCATGCCGAAGGCGGTCATCGCGCGATCGATCCGGTCGATCCGGCCGCCTTCTTCGAGCATCCTCGCCGCTTCATTCAGATACGGCAAGAGCAACCGGTTCACCAGAAAACCGGGGCTGTCCTTGACCCTGACCGGGATCTTGCCAAGCCTCTTGGCAAGCGCCATACCCTTGGCCACCGTCTCTTCCGAAGTCTGTTCGCCGTGGATCACCTCGACCAGCTTCATCCTGTCGACCGGATTGAAGAAATGAAACCCAGCCACCCGGGCGGGATTCTGCACATCCTTCGCCATTTCGGTGATCGACAGCGATGAAGTGTTTGACAGGATCAGGGTGGAGTTGCCGACCACTCCCGCAATATCGGCCAGGATTTTTTTCTTCACCGCCATCTCTTCGACCACCGCCTCGATCACCGCATTGAGCGTGTGCATGCCCCGCATGGTCGTATCCCAGGTGACCGCTCCTTTCAACCTCTCCACCTGGTCACGGGTATAAATCCTTTTCCGCAGTTTACCGGCGAGCACCCTGGAAATCGCCTCAAGCGCAACACTGATCCCCTTGGTGGAACGGTTGATCAGCCGAGGCTGCATCGCATGTTCGGCGATCAGGCCAACGATCCCGCCGCCCATGACCCCGGCCCCGACCACCCCGATTTTGGCGAAGTTCTTGACCGATGAGGTGTCTACCCTGGAGAATTTTTCATGCAACCGAAATACTTTCTGGAGATTTCTCGCGGTCCCGGTTACCGCCAGCCGGCCCAGAAGGGTTGCCTCAACCTCCAGACCTTTTGCCATGCCGGCAGACAATCCCTGCTCGATGGCGTCGATCGCTTTGAAAAGTGCCGGATAATGCTCCCCGGTTTTTTTGGTAACCTCCTGCCGCGCCTGACGGAAGACGAGCCACCGCCACAACGGGAAGCGGTCAAGCTGTGCGACAAATGTTCCCATACAAAATCTGCACTGCTTTCGCTCCGGATGACCGGAAATAAGCTTCACGGCTGCCGCCGGCAGGTTTTCAACCGCCGCTACTTCATCGACCAGCCCCATGCGCAATGCTTTGCCGCCATAGATTCTGGCTCCGGAGGTGATCATCCTGACCGCTTCGACAATCCCCACCAGACGGGGAAGGCGCTGAGTGCCGCCGAATCCGGGGATGATCCCAAGCTGCGTCTCAGGCAGGCCGAGAAAGGACTTCGGGTTATCGGAAAGAACCCTGTAAGTGCAGGCCAGCGCAAATTCGGTGCCGCCGCCGAGGCATGATCCGTCAATTACCGCCACTGTCGGGAAAGGGAGAGCGGCAAGATCGTTAAAGACCTTCTGCCCCTGGGAGGCCAACGCCACCCCTTCCTCTTCGGAACCTATCTTCTCAATCACCGAGATATCGGCCCCGGCAATGAAATTGTCCTTCTTGCCGGAGGCAAAGATCACTCCTTTAAGGCCTGGGTCACCGGCCAGCCCGCTGATCAGTTCCTCCAACTCGACCACGACTGAGGGGCTCAGGATATTGACCTTTGAATCGGGCAGGTCAAAGGTGACTTCCCCGATGCCATCATCCCTTCTATCAAATTTGAATGCTTTCATCTCAGGTCCTCTCAATGATCACGGCCGCACCCTGCCCACCACCGACACACAAGGTGGCAAGCCCCCTGCCAACCCCGCGCCTTCTCATCTCAAGGAGAAGGGTCAGCACCAGCCTCGTCCCGCTGGAGCCCACCGGATGGCCCATGGCAATCGCCCCGCCGTTCACGTTCATGATGCTCCGGTCAATGGCGCCCATCGCCTTTCTGCCCAGGTAATGCTCCGCGAGTTGATCCTGGGCGAAGACCATCTCATTGGCGATGATCTGGGCGGCAAAGGCCTCGTTCATCTCGATCAGGCCGATCTCATCCAGGGCGAGCCCCGATTTCTCCAGAAGACGCGAGGTGGCATACGCCGGGCCAAGTCCCATTCTCTTCGGCGAGAGCCCGGCAAATGCATACTCCCCGACATACCCCAAGGGCTCCAGGCCGTATTTTTTAACCGCCTTGCCGCTGGCGAGCATCACCGCCGCCGCGCCATCGGTGATCTGCGAGGAGTTGCCGGCAGTCACCGTGCCGTATTTGCGATCAAAAAAAGGCCGCAGCCTGCTTAAAATTTCCATGCTTTCATCCGCTCTGGCCCCATTGTCAAAATCGAGGGATTCCTGATAATCGGGCGGACAGAAAACGGTCATGATCTCGTCTTTGAATCGCCCCGCCTCGTATGCAGCAACCGTTCTCTTATGACTTTCAAGGGCAAACTCATCCTGGCTTTCACGGCTTACCCCAAGCTCCCTGGCCAGCACCTCGGCGGTCTGCCCCATATTGAGGCGACAGGTGGGATCGGTAAGCCCCAACATCAGGCCGATTTTCGGGATGAAATCTTTGGGTCGAAGCTCAAGCAGGGAAAGAAGCCGTCGTTTCAGGGATTTGCTGTGCAGATAGTTGACCGCAATATCATGAAATTTTTTGGAAAGGAAAAAGGGGATGTTCGACATCGACTCGACTCCGCCGGCCAGCACTACTTCCGACTCACCGGTAGCGATCGACTGGGCGCCGGAAACGATGGCCTGGATCCCGGAGGCGCAGTTGCGGTGCACAGTATACGCCGGCACATGCTCGGGAATACCGGCAAAGATCGAGATCACCCGGGCGATGTTCACCGCTTCCATGGGCTGGGAGACATTGCCGATCACCACTGAATCGATCACCGACGGATCGATTCCGGTCCGGGCGATGAGTTCCCTGGACACGAGCCTGCCGAGATCCACCGCGCTCAGGTCGGCGAACCTGGTCCCGGCTTTCACATAGGGCGTCCTGACTCCTCCGACAATTGCGATCCGTTTTTTCATACCTTTCTCCGTTGCATCATTTCACGGCAATGACCCATGCGACTTTAATGAGCCGAATCCATACGTGCAAAAATCCTCCGGTGGAGCTTCTCTTTTCGGGTGGTCCAAAAACCTGCTCCCGACCCGCCACGCTCCTTTTCCTCTTCAACAAAATAATCAAGGAGTTCGAGCTCGGCCTGGATATCCTTTTCCGCCCGATGATGGCTTTCAATCCTGGCCATCATGGCCAGGATGGCAAAAAGAGAAACACTGACCCGGGTGATCCGCTCAAGGTAAAATTCCTTATCCGTAATCCGTTTGCCGAACCGGATCGCGCCCCAGACCAGCAGCAGTCTCACCCGCCAGACACATCCGGCTGCATAGGAGACGGCCTTCCGGAACACCGGGTTATCCGTTTCCGGATTGATATCGGGACGCTTCAGCAAACTGCCGAGGAGCGACAGGAAGGAGGCAATCTTCCCCTTCTTTTGGTTACCGGCGCTCAGAATCCGGATCATGACCAGAGGCGGATAGATGGTGTGGATCTCGGTCGTTCCTTCAAAGATGGTGGTGACCCTGAAGTCCCGCATTCTTTTCTCATACGGCAAACCGGAAAGATACCCGGCGCCACCCGCAGTCTGCAGGGCATCATAAAGAACATCCCAGCCCCTGGTGGTGCCGAAGAGTTTGGTGTGCGAACTCTCCATGCTGCAGCTGGCCTCAGGATTCGACTCCAGGAGGTGGGCGGTAAACTTTGTCATCGCCTCGGCGGCAAAGCCGTTGACCACGGCGCGGACGATCTTGTCCTGGATCAGCTCGAATCCCTTGATGGGCCTGCCGAACTGGACCCTTGAAGAAGCTCTCTCGAACATATCTTCAACCGACCGGCTCATTACCCCGGCGGAAGCGGCTCCGAGCCCAAGGCGTCCATAATTCAGGATGGACATGGCGATCTTGAAACCATCTCCGGGTTTGCCGAGCAGATTTTCCACCGGAACCCGGACATCCTTGAACTGAATGGTGGTGGTGGAACTGATGGTAAGCCCCATCTTGGCAACATCCTTGCCGACCGTTACCCCTTCCATGTCCGTCTCGACAATAAAAGCGCCCATAAATCCGGGCTTTTCCTGTTCCATCCGGGCGAACACCACCATCCCGCCGGCATAGCCGCCATTGGTGATGTAACTCTTCTGGCCGTTTATGAGATAAGCGCTGCCATCATCAGACAGAGTGGCGGAAGTAGTGATGTGCTGGGCATCCGAACCAATGCCGGACTCGGTGAGTGCGTATGCAAAAAGCATTTCTCCGGACGCTGCCTTCGGCAGATATTTCTTCTTCTGCCCCTCGGTACCGAAGAGAACAACCCCTTTCACACCGATGGAAAGATGCGCGGTGGGGATGATCGCCAGTGCCATATCAACTCCGGCCATGGCTTTGAGAACCCTTAAATAATTGGTAAGACTTAAGCCCACTCCCCCGTATCGGGCAGGGATGTTGAGGCCGAAGATACCGATCTCTTTCAACCCCTGCCACAGCTCATCGGGGATCATACCGCTCTTTTCAAGGGACAGGGCGGGATACTCCTTGATCAGCTCATGAAAGCGACTGATAATCCGCTTCGTTTGTTCATCCGGTTCCGCCGCGCTGAATGTGCGGAACAGAGTGTCGTTGAATCGCCCCTGGTAAAGTTCTGTCAGGAAACCGCTGATCGTTTCATCGCTTTTCTTCATATGCCTGACTCCTTTATTACAGACCCTAAGGATTTACGGCAATATATGCAAGCATTGGTTAGCAGCATCCGGCATTTCACAATTTACGGAACAAAAAGCTCCTTGTCCAAAGGATTTTCATAGTATATCTATAGTACTGAAGATCTTTGCCGCTACAAAATGCACCCCCTATCAGTATGAGACGGCCGCTATGAAAGAAAAATTGGGTTTTGTTCTCGGTGGTGGCGGAGCCCGTGGCCTCGCCCATTTAGGCGCCATAGATGCCCTGACCGAGAACGGGATTATCCCCGACCTGGTGGTTGGCACAAGCATCGGGGCGCTGCTGGGAGCGCTTTACGCAACGACCGGCGACTGCAAAAAGGCCATGCAGAGGATTGATGAATATTTCGCCTGCGACTGCTATGCCAAGATCCAGTTTGATTTTGTCAAGGAAGCTGAAGAAGGCAGAAAACATGACGGCCTGCTGGATAGTCTCTCCAGATATTTTCGCAAAAAACTCTTCTACAACTATTTCCTGGCCAACCAGCAATCCTTTGTCTCCCTTGAAACATACATGGAAAACATCAACTTCCTGATCGACGATATCGACATCCAGGAAACGAAAATCCCTTTTGCCGCGGTCTGCACCGATATCAACACCGGCGAGGAGACCGTTCTCACCAAAGGCCCCCTCCGGCAGGCAGTTGCCGCCTCTTCGGCAATCCCCGGCATATTCCCACCCATACCACTGAACAGTCACCTGTTGATGGACGGGGGCTGGGTGAACCAGCTACCGGTTGACACCTGCAGTTCCCTGGGCGCCGACTACGTTATTGCGGTGAACGTCGGCAAGGAACTGGAGCAGGATTTCTCTACCGAAACCGCCCTGGACATCATTCGCCGGACCAATGCCATAACCCGAACAGTGTTGAACGAGATGCAGGCGAGAGCCGCCGATGCGATTATCGAGCCTGAAGTTGGAGACATCAGCTGGGCACAGTTCGGCTGTATTGAAGATTGTATGCGGAGAGGCCGAGTGGCCGCTGAAGAGTTTATCGAAGTATACAAAGAAAACAGCAAGAGTGACATGCCATCATTTTTTAAAAAACTGTTCACTTGAAGGGAGAACGAAATGAAGAAATATGTCTGCTCAGTCTGCGGTTATGTTTACGACCCGGCCCTTGGCGACCCCGACAGCGGCATCGAACCCGGCACCGACTTCAAAGACCTGCCGGATGACTGGGTCTGCCCCGTCTGCGGCGCCTCCAAAAGTGAATTTGAGGCGGAGTAGCCATTCAGATTCGCCGAATTAATTTTGGCGCAACAGGGTCTAGATTACGGAGTTTAACGAGGAGCAGCCCCAGGTCCAGATATCCGGGAAGAAGAGCCCGACTCACCTTCTTCTCCAGAATTTTGACCGCTTTTGCGGCCATATTCGCCGCCCCCTTTACATTCCCCTGTTCCAGGTGGATGTAAGTGCCTGCTGCCCGAATTAGAGCCTGCAGGATTTCTCGGTTCGCACCGGACGCCTGCTTCCAGTAAAACTCCAGATATTCATGAACTTCATAGAACAACTCTGCATCCCAGAGCTTTAGAGCGATGTCATAGACATCGTCAGGGTCCAGACGCCGGATTCCTGCCAGAACTTTTTCATACCCTCCGAGCCGGCCCTCGATGTACTTTTTCTGGTATGGCTCAACACCCTGTGCCAGATATTTTGCCGCAAGTGTATGCACCGCCTTGAGGTCTTTATTCCGGAGGGCATCCATCAGCCCCTTCGACAGACCATTCCTGATATCCCGGCACACTCTGTTATTGAACGGGTCAAATTTCATGGCCACCGGGTCAGGATCAGAACCTGATCTCAAGTCCTCCGCCGAATGCGTAGTCTGTGTGCCAGCGGGCGGCCAACGAAACCTCCCGGTTGACCAGGTAACTGATCTCGACCCCGCCCTCCCATCGTTCCGCCGAGTCATAGCGGGTCTCGCCGGTGATTGAAAGGCGGGGAGTCAGCTCGAAGGATTTTTCGATGCTGATCCGTGTCTCCTTTTCGTCATCCAGCCAGCAGTTCGCCTCGATATTCAACGGCAGCAGATAGTGAAAACCGACAAAACCTCTTTCATCGTTGCTTTTGCGGTTTTCCCCTTCAACGATCCCGCCGACAAAGGGGGTAAAAAACCGATTGACATAATATCCCCATTTCAGGGTTCCCTCCCACTCGTTGTCATCCACTTCCTGCCAGCCGACTTCCCATTCGGTACTGATCAGATTTCGGGTATTGGACAGCACAAGTGCGGTGTCGGCCATATTGCTGAACAGCCCGGCCCGGCCTTGGAAATACCAGGAGTCCCTGTAGAGCCCGGGCCTGATCGCGGCCAGATCGGGATCGATGGTAAAATCATCATAATGGACCAGCCGGGCCATTCCGCTCTTCATGTGATAGAGCAGGTGGCAGTGGAAAAACCAGTCGCCCTTTTCATTGGCGTCGAACTCGATCACGGTGGTGGACATCGGCGCCACATCAACGGTGTGCTTTAATGGCGCATGGTCGCCCTGACCGTTGAGCACCCTGAAGAAATGACCGTGGAGATGCATCGGATGGTGCATCATCGTCCGGTTGATCATGATCAAGCGGACAACCTCGTCCTCTTTTATCAGCAGGTGGTCGGTTTCGGAGAGCGGCTTGTTGTTCAGGAACCAGACGTAACGCTCCATATCGCCGTCCAGGGTCAGCCGGATCTCCCGCACCGGTTCTCCCCGGGGCAGGGCGGTATTTGTAATAGCGTTAAGTTTATGGTACGGCGGCCAGGGACGGTCGGCCATGCCGTCCATGGCAAGATTGGCCCGCGAGGAAACATCCGTTCCCAGAAAGGAAAAATCGCGGGCGAATTTCTTTCCGGATCTGTCGGCGGGTGCGATGACCATGGATGCGCCGGAATGCTCCATGGTCATGGGGTGCTCTGTTTTGCTCGCAGCCTTCGGGACCATTTCCATGCCCATCTCCGCCATGGCCGGAGAATGAGCGGTTTCATTATTGCCGACCATTTCATGCTGCCCACCGGCCTGTTTCATTGCTCCCATTTCGTGCCCGGAATCCATCGTCATGGTGGTCATTCCCGCCATTCCAGGCCGGTCGAACATTCCCCTCCCGACCTTGCGGTCCTCCATCCCCATGGCCCCGGCAGGCGTCAGGGCAAAGATTTTTTTCAGGCTTAGTCCCCCCATGGCGTGATACAGATTGGGAACGGGAACATCTCCGGCCGGATGTTTTTCACCTTCGCCGATCCAGACCCTGGCATATCCTGAACCGTCATGGGCAGTGGCCCGGAATTCATAAGAACCTGAGCTGGGAACCTTGATCAGTACATCGTAGGTTTCGGCAACCCCGATCAGAAAGCGTTTCTCCTCCACCGGATGTACATTCTGGCCGTCGGCGGCAACAATACGCATCACCCCTCCCGCAAATTCCAGATGGAAGTAGGTGGTTGCCGAACCATCGATGATCCGCAGACGAACGAGTTCACCCGGTGAGGCTTTGAGATGTGATTCGGGCTTGCCATTGGCGAGAAAGCGGTCATAGGCGATATCGGCGATATCCATCGGTGGCATTCTTTGCAGTTCCCGGGAAAAATATGCCCCGGCCATCCCCATCCGGGCAGCGCCCAGAATACTCTGACCACTCCCCTTCTGCAGTGCGTACCAGTCGCTGCCGCGCTTCAGGGTTTTCAGCACCGCCCGGGGATCTTCATCGGTCCAGTCGGAGAGGAGGACAACATGGTCCTGATCGACCTTTTCCGTATCGTTTGCGGACAAAGGCTCGATCACAATTGCCCCATACACCCCCCGCTGCTCCTGAAGATTTGTATGGGAGTGATACCAGTATGTGCCGCTCTGACGAATCGGAAATTCGTAAGTGAAGGTGGCACCGGGTCTGATCGGGGGAAAACTGATCAGCGGAACTCCGTCCATCCCGGGAGGCACCAGAAGGCCATGCCAGTGAATGGAGGAATCCACACCCATTCTGTTACTCACCCTGATCCTGGCAAGATCCCCCTCGGTAAAACGCAAGGTCGGTCCGGGAATACCGCCGTTCAGGGTCATCCCCATTTCCGGATGGCCCGTAAAATTTATCTCCTGCTCGACAATCGCCAGATCGTATTCAACGGTGGCCGCGTTGCCGGGGAGGGCTGCAGCAACGGCAAGCAATACAGCCGTCAGACTCAGTAGTGCCGTGCTCATTCTGCTACTCATCATTTCGCTCCATTGTTAATGGCATTCAAGAAAGTTCATTGAATTACAATTGGGCCTTTCTCACACCATGTCAATCTGTTCCCTCACAAACCCGATGCATTTGAGTGACCCGTTTACAGGATATCTTCGCCGAAAGCCTATCATTACTGACAAACCGGCAGGTTTACATCTGATACGACCCAATAGTATTCCGGCGTATACCTCAACCATTGCCTCCTGCATGGACTATTTCATCAACGCCTCGGCTCTCTTCATAATGGAGAATATTCTTCACCAAATCAGGAATTACACAATATTACGCAACAAATGGGAAGCAGATAGCAGACCAACTGCTCGCCTCCACCAGCGTAGCCAACTGATATTACTAGAAATAATCACGCAGCCCCCCCCCACCCCCTCTGTGGCACGCAAATTGAAACGTTCATGGGCAGAAACATACCCGCCGCTCTTGACTTGACTCTTTCTGATAAAAGGCTGCATTTGTGAACTGGCAAGAAAACAATAATCGAATGGACAATCTGGACGAAGAAACCTTCGAAGAACAGACCGGCCTGCAGAAATACCTTGATGAGATCAACCGGCACAGCCTCCTGTCGGCGGAGGAGACCTTACGCCTGGCGGCACTGGTCAAGGGAAAGAGCGACAAAGAAGCCATCGACAAACTGATCGTCTCAAACCTGCGGCTGGTGGTCAAGATTGCCATGGATTTCAGAAAATATTGGATGGAGGGCTTTCTTGACCTGGTCCAGGAAGGGAATATCGGGCTTGCCAGGGCGGTAAAGAAATTCGACCCCGACAAGGAAGTCAAATTCTCATATTATGCCTCTTTCTGGATTCGCGCATACATCATGAAACATATCATGGAGAACAAACGCCTGATCAAAATCGGCACAACCCAGAACCAGCGGAAACTTTTCTACAAACTCGAAAAGGAAATCCGCAGGCTTGAAATGTTCGGGGAAAAACCGGACCCGGCTGAAATAGCCGCGAACCTTGATGTTGACGTAGAAGAAGTCGTTGAAATGACATGGAGACTGAACGGCTCAGAAGTCTCACTGGATGCACCACTTAATTTTGAAGAGAAAAACACCTTGAACGATCTGTTGAGTTGCAACGGTCCGACGATTGAAGAAATTGTTACGGGCATTGAAGAACAGAACCTTGTCCGGGACATCGTCGTCAGACACGAATCTTCATTTAATGAAAAAGAGTTCGCCATTTTGGACCAGAGGCTTCTCAGCGTTGATTCCAAGACCCTGAAATGTGTCGCGGACCAGTTTGATGTCTCAAAAGAAAGAATCAGACAGATTGAAGTTTCTCTTCTCGGCAAACTTCAGGCCATTTTCGCACGTGAAATGCCGGATCGCGTCGCCGCCTGACATGAAATGAAATAGTTCCGCCCATCATCTTACCGATAACAACTATTCCATCTCACATGATTCTCACCGTGAATTCTCTATACCCCCGCTATCAGTCGGTACGGTGGTTGGAGGGCTGGGTGCTTTGTGCCTGCGCCTTCTTCTTTTTTCGCGGCGTTTCTTCGCTTTCTCTTTCTCAATTTCTTCATTTGCCTTTCGAATAGCCGCTTTTTTCTCTATGGCTTCAGCCACTTTGTTATTGATGATCTCCCGCTCCCTGTCCTGGCGGATCTTTTCCTCGCGGATCTTTTCCTGACGCAATAAACGCTGACGCTGCACTTCTTCAGCCGCTTTCAAGTTGTTGGGGCTGATGTTGATAATTTCCGCCCCAACCGGCGGTCGCACATCTGTAATATGCAACCCGCCCTGCTCATCCTTCCAGGTAAAGAGCTCATCCCCTCCATAGCAAACGCCAAAGAAAAAAGCAGACAGTGCTGCTGCCAAAAAAATTGGATGTTTCGTCATTTATGCCTCCATAAAAAATGCATAACCGCTACAATAGAATTATAATCATATTTTCTGGAGCCAAGCGACAAATGCCGATTTTAAAAAAATTCGAAATTGATCCCCAAACCATCAATGATACGGAGTGTGATAAAAATTTTATCTGCTTGACCGATGAACCACTCTACTGCTCGGTCTGCGACAGTATGGGGCAAAGCATGGTCAGACTTGCGTGTAAGGATCTGCTGGAGTGCAGACACAATAAATCCTACGGAGCGCTTCACCTCTGTGATTGCCCGGTACGAAATGAGATTTTCAGGAAATATCGAGTTTAAGGCATTCCTGTAAACTCGCAACAAACAATCCCCTGCTCAGAGATTCCCGGCTCCGCCCATCCACGCCCCCCTGTCACACCATACTGGTCATTGTTACTATTGACTTTAAACCAGACAGCCTATAGTCTTTTGCTACAGGCTTGTTTATTTGAATCTGTTCTGATCAGGCCTGAAAAGAGCTGTTACATCCAGTCCGGGACAGTTGTAACAGCAGTTTTCCCTCATATTCTCTAAAGGGAGATGCAGATGGGCAATAACGACCTGAAAAAGATGTTGGCCGGTCTTAGCCTGGTTGCCCTGATCGGTGGTGCAGGACTGTCATTGACCGGATGTGCGGCAACCGGCAATACAGCGGCTACAAAAGACAACACCGAATCGAACCAGAAAGTCCGGAACGACGAACCGGAAACTCTTACCGGTTGAAGCGGAGCCGGCTCAATCTTCAGTGGTTGAAGCTAGCATTTAGTGCAGGTTGCACTAACCGTTATTTTTTCGTTGGATTAAGTCCAGCAGATGTCCGCAGTTGATATGTTTTGGTTTATGCCCGGAAATACATCAGAAATATTCGAATGCAGGAACAGCTTCTGGTCAGGAAATTCAACTGTAAATCCTTTGCTGCCGGTTTCCGGATCAAATAAAAGGGAGCCGGCAGCAAAAGACTTTCATCCCGATCTCAAAAGAAATACGCCACATCTTCCCCACCGCCAGCATGATTCCTGAGAAACAGCATAAACGGCCCCATATTCAAGCGACCGCAGGAAGAGAGTTCATCTAGAATATTGGATGGGCCAAACGAAAACCGATCTGGTCATTTTTGGTATCGGGTGTGGCGTGATATCGATCAAAGGTCATCAGGCTACTCGGATCTGAATGCCATGATCCCCCTCTAATAATTTTCTCCACTCCATTTTCCGGTCCAGGCGGATTTCTTTCCGGGGAGATTTTATAATAATCTTCCTCAAACCAATCTGAACACCATTCCGCCACATTCCCACTCATCAGGTAAATCCCAAGTCCATTGGGTTTTTTCGTGTCAACTTCATGGGTTGTCCCGTTACTGAAATACTTGGTCTGTCGCAAACTGCCTGTTGTTGCCCAAGGATCTCCCCCTCCTCCCCAGGAAACCTCTCCATAATCATTCCCTCCAGAGAAAATCTCATTTTTCCCTCCACTCCTTGCCGCATATTCCCACTCAGCCTCTGTGGGCAAACGAAAACTCATCCCGGCCTTCATGTTGAGTTTTTTTATAAATTCCTGAATCTCATTCCAGTTGACGCTATCAACCGGATATTTTGTTGCATCCGTGGTGCCAAACAAGGTTTTATGACTATGTTTTGCGGGATTCCCTCCCATCAATTCTTCCCATGTTTTCTGGTTCATTTCATGCTTGGCCAGATAAAAGTCATCAACACAGACCTTATGCGCAAGAGTAACAACCTCCCGATCGATACGAACCTCTCCTCCGGATTTCCCCCCCATGGAATAACACCCCCCGGGAACCCGGACAAACTCTAGTCCTGTAGACGGCTCTATCCACAGCGGCATTCCAGCACTTTCTCGCTGATCCTGCTGGCTGACAAGCATTGGCGCACTTGATTGTTGCCTTTGGATATTCTGCTGTCCGGCCAACAACTTGCCGGCTGCAAGCTGGATGGTGTCGAAAAGATCTTCCTCACTACATTTACACCTTTCGTTTACTCGCCGAACAGCCTCCTTGTTGTCGGTGTCCAGCAAACGCAGACTCAACGCATATGTCCCGCCAACTTTGGAAATTGACCCGTAAACCATGAGTTTTGTTCCCAGCGCTTTCCCCATATCAGCGAGACAGTCTGAAGTAGTGCAGTTACCAGATTTCTGCTGCAGAGCAAGTCTGTTGGCAAGCGCCTCAATTTCTTCCCGACTGATTATTGAGTACCGACCGATAGCGTCAAGTTCATCTTTAAGGGTATTGGTCATTATCTCCAGAAGAGAATCATTCACTCCGCCAAGCCCCTCCAACTCCATCACTGCCAGCTTTTCCTTGGCAAACGAACAGACCGGAATAATCTGAAATGATAAACAGATGAGTATCGTTACAATAATTCTCATGGCACAAATAACCCCGGAGCAAATGACATCTGAATTCTAAAAATATTTTTCCCTAGGTACTATCAAACATTTGAGCGAACTGTGTCCCGCAGAACAAAACTGACTACCATCCTACTCCACTTTATACTCTGCATATCTCAAATAATCAGTTATCAAAGATTAACATAGTGATACCTCGATGTCTAACACCTGTACGCCTTTCCATCATTCGCATATCAATAAAAAAGGGTTTCCGGAATCAACCGAAAACCCTTTGAAACAACTGGTCGGGATGAGAGGATTTGAACCTCCGGCCCCCTGAACCCCATTCAGGTGCGCTACCAGACTGCGCTACATCCCGACCCAAACTGAAAACACTTCTACCGTGTTTATACCCACGTATATTTTTTTTACCTTTCAAGAAGCTTCTTGATATCCAGAAGTTCTTTCTTCAAATCTTCAAAAACACCCTTGTCTATTGCCGGGGGGCAAATCTCTTCAACACCCGGATCCTTTTTTTCCTGCCGCAGGGCCTTTCTGGCCCCGGCAATGGTAAATCCCTGGTCGTAAAGAAGCTCTTTAATCCTGATGATGTTTTCAACATCACTGCGCCGGTAGAGCCGCTGCTTTGAACTGGCCCGGTGCGGCTTGATCACCCCGAATTCAGACTCCCAGTATCGCAGAACGTGGGGGTCGACTCCGACGATGTCACTCACTTCCCCGATCTTGAAATAAATCTTGTCAGGGATACTGCCGATGCCGTGACTCGGATGCGCCATTTTATTACCACCAGCCCTGACTGAAGGTTTTCTGGGGCAAATACTACAGGGGGCGAAGTCAGATGTTGATCCGCTCCCTTAATCCCTTGCTGGGTTTAAATGACACCATGCAGCGTTTGCAGATTTCCATGGTGTCTCCGGTGCGGGGATTTCTGCCCACGCGGGAATTCTTCTTTCTGATATTGAATGTACCAAACTGCACGAGCTTGATCGACTCTTCTTTCAAAAGTTTATTTTTCAGGCTGTCAAAAACCGTGTCGACAAGCTCACCGGCACTCTGTTTCGAAAAACCGAGTTTCTCATTGATGGCCCGAGCCAGGTCTTTCCGTGTCAGGTTCGAATCATTCATTATTTATGCCTCCCGCAGTTTCCCGCCAAAACGGGATCCGATGATTTCAATCATCTTCTGGTGAATCTTCTGGACTTTTTCATCTTCAAGGGTGGCCGATGGATCACGATAGGTAACGGCCACAGCAACACTCTTGAAACCGGTTTCTATAGTATCGCCTCGATACACATCAAATATCTCGGCCTTCACAACAAATGGTTCGTTACTTCCCATAATGGTCCGGATGATCTCGCCGCTGGGCGCGTCTTCCGGAATCAGCATCGCGATATCCCATTGCACAGATGGAAATCTGTCAAGGGGCTTGAACGATTTGGCGTCAGGAGTGAGACCGGAAACCCCGCTCAGACTCAGGTCAACAAAGAAGACCTCAGCCTCTTTGATCCCGAATGCTTTGAGGCATGAGGCTGACATCCGGCCACAGCCGCCGATGTTTTTCCCGGCCGCCTCAATGGCCAGATATGAAGCCCCATCAACATACTCGGGAGGATTCTTTTCCGCCACCATTTTGACTCCGGACAGCCGCAATTCCGTAAGCAGATTTTCGACACACGCTTTAACATCAAAAAAATCGGCCCCGGTCTGTCCGTAATGAAAAACCGGCGCCTCCGGATGCCGTCGTCCGCTCATGACCGCGACCAGCCGAGTATCCTCGTCGGGCTGGCCATCTCCAGCTGGAATAAACACCTTGCCGATTTCAAACAACCTGATATCAGGACTCTGGTAATTGATATTCCTTCTGACATTCTCGATGATTCCGGGGAGCATCATGGTCCGCATGACACTCTGGTCTTCGGCAAGGGGATTCATGAGCCGGATTGTTTTTCGTGCCAGATGATCAGGGGCAAGCCCCATCATGGCAAAATGCTTCTCGCTGACGAAACTGTAATTGATCGCCTCGTTGAAACCCTGGGCAGTCATGACTGCAGCCACCCGTTTGCGCAGATCCCGGATCGGTTCGTTGTCGGCGAAACTTAAAGGAACATTCGGCAGTGAGGTGGGCAGATCGTTATATCCGATCAGCCTGGCAATTTCCTCTATCAGGTCAACTTCCCGCTCAAGGTCCACCCTGAACCCGGGGATCGTGACCTCAAGCGTCTCATCATCCCTGATGACCGATTCGATTTCAATGGAAGCAAGCAGCTTGGCGATCCGTTCAGCAGTCAAGTCGAGACCCAACAGCTTTGAACATCTTGAAACCCTGAGCGTAAGCCGAACAAGCTCCTGCAACCCGTCTTTCACATCCACTCCGCCGGGCACGGCCTCACCACCTGCCAGCTCCACAATAAGGTGCACCGCCCGTTCAAGGGCTCTAAGCGTTCCCTGGGGATCCACTCCCCTTTCAAAACGATACGATGAGTCGGTTGCCAGATTCAGCTGACGCGAGGTCCTTCTGATGCTCACCGGATCAAAGCAGGCGCTCTCGATCAGAACATCGGTGGTGGTTTTGCTCACCTCTGAATTGCCGCCGCCCATCACACCGGCCACTGCGACCGGTCCTTTGCCATCACAGATCAGGAGCATTTCCGGATCAAGCGCCCGCTCGACCCCATCGAGAGTGGTGGTCTTCTCACCGGGCACCGCTTTACGGACCTCGATCCTGCTGTCGGCCAGTAATGAAAAGTCAAAGGCATGGAGCGGCTGGCCATATTCCAGCATTACAAAGTTCGTGATATCAACAACATTACTAATCGGCCGCAAACCTACCGCCAGAAGATATTTCTGGAGCCACCAGGGCGAGGGGGCAATCCTGACTCCCCTGACCAATCTGGCGGAATAACGCGGACAACCTTTGGAATCTTTTATCTCAACCTTGAAGGGAACCCCCTTGCCATCAAGCTCGGGAAGTTCCCAGTCGACGGGATGACTGATCCGGCCGCCGGTAAAACTCCCGACTTCCCTGCCGATACCGATAACACTGGCACAATCCGGACGATTGGGAGTCAGATCGACTTCGACAACGGTATCTTCAAGTTCAAGGGCATCAACCAGAGGGCTGCCGATCACGAACTCATCGGGAAGATTCATGATCCCCGATTTATCTTCACCGATTCCAAGTTCGCGGGCGGAACAGAGCATCCCCTCGGAGGCCGCGCCCCTGATCTTGGCCGGCTTGATCTTGAACCCTCCCGGCATGATGGTTCCCGGGGTGGCGAGAGCGGTAACCATCCCGGCGGTTACATTTGGCGCCCCGCAGACAATGCGACTGATCCCCTTGCCGGTATCGACATTGCAAAGCACAAGCTTGTCGGCATCGGGATGGGGAGAGACGTCGATCACCCGGGCCACGACAACGCCATCGAGCTTCTGACAGAGACTTTGTATACTGTCAACTTCCAGCCCGGCCATGGTCAGACGGTCGGCCAGTTCGTTGCCGGACAGATCAAAATCGATATATTTTTTCAGCCAGTTAACGGTAAATTTCATTTCGTGTAGGCACGCGAGAAATCAGAACTGGGATAAAAACCGCAGATCATTTTCATAATAAAGGCGAATATCATTAATGCCGTACTTGAGCATGGCGATTCGTTCCACACCAAGACCAAAGGCGAAACCGGTATACTCCTCCGGGTCATAGCCGACCTTTTTGAAAACTTCAGGGTCGATCATCCCGCTGCCGAGAATCTCAAGCCAGCCGGTCTGCTTGCAGACCCGGCATCCGGCACCTTTGCAGATCACGCAGCAGATGTCCACTTCGGCGCTGGGTTCGGTAAACGGGAAAAAACTGGGACGGAAACGAATGGGGGTGTTCTCATCGAACATTCTGGTGATAAAGATCGACAGCACCCCTTTCAGATCGGCGAAGGATACATTGCGATCAACCAGAAAGCCCTCCACCTGATGGAACATCGGGGTGTGGGTCACATCGGAGTCACAGCGATACACCTTGCCGGGAGCAATCATCCTTAAGGGAGGATTCTTGCTGGCCATGGTCCTGATCTGCATTGGAGAGGTGTGGGTCCTGAGCAGCAGGGACTCGCTGACATAAAAAGTGTCGTGCATGTCCCGGGCAGGATGATGAGGGGGGATGTTCAGGGCCTCAAAATTATAGAAATCCGTCTCGACATCGGGCCCTTCGGCAACTGCGAAACCAAGTCCCTCAAAAATCCCGCAGACCTCTTCCATGATCTGGGTGACAGGGTGCAAACGACCAAGAGGGATTGTTCTGCCAGGCAAACTCAGATCTAGAGCAGGCCCCTTCGGTCTGGAGCCGGTTCCTTCCACTTCTGCATGCCTGGCCGCAAAAGCTTCTTCAATTTCCTGCTTCACCTCGTTGGCCAGTTTACCGACCCTCGGTCTTTCAGCGGGATCAACCTGGCCAAGTTTTTTCATCAGGCCGGAAAAGAGCCCCTTGCGCCCGAGGTATTTCACCCTGAATTCTTCGAGCGCAGCAACATCTGCCAATCCGGCAAGACAGTCGAGGGCCTCCGACTTCAATTTCTGAAGTTCGTTCTCCATTCTAGGCGATAATCAGATCAGAAAAGCGGCGGATCAGGAAGCCAGTTTGGCGACCTGGGAGAACGCGACCGGATCAAGAATTGCCATATTGGACAGAACCTTGCGATCCAGACTGATCTCGGCCTTCTTCAGACCACCCATGAGCCTGCTGTAAGAAAGTCCGTTGATCCGGGCAGCGGCATTGATCCTCGCGATCCACAGCTTGCGGAAATCACCCTTGCGTTCCTTGCGGTCACGATAGGCGTACACCAGCGCCCGATCAACAGCCTCGGTCGCGGTCTTGTAGAGACGATGCCGTCCTCCGACATAACCGCTGGCCAATTTCAGAACTTTATTTCTCCGGCGACGCGCTTTAAACCCGCGTTTTACTCTAGGCATTGCTATCTCCTTGCAACTCAAAGCGGCCCCAACGCATGGCGGGCCTTTTTTTAATTCAGAATGAAAAATGCAGCGCGAAAAAAAGACAATTTGCAATCATCCTGAGATTTTACGCTTTGCACTCTTTTTCACCCATCGGGTATAAGTCTCGATGTCTCGCAAGCTCGCTTATCGGTACGAGCAGACAAGCTGCTCAACTCAGCTTTAACACTTCATTTTCAAATATAGGGCAACAACCGTTTCATCTGCTTGAGGTTGGCATGATCAACGATCTCGCCAAGACGAAGCCCCCGTTTCCTCTTGGTGGACTTCTTGGTCAGGATGTGACTGCTGAAAGCCTTTCGGCGGGCAATCTTTCCTGAACCGGTGAGTTTGAACCGCTTGGCTGCGCCTCTGTTTGTCTTCATTTTAGGCATGACACATACTCCCTTTAATAACATGGCCGATTCCGGACAAGCCGGAACCGGCTTTTAAAACAATATTTATAAAATGGCCGCAACCGCAGCCGCATGGATCAGCTTTTTTTCGGTCCCAGAAACATCGCCATCTGCCGGCCTTCCATGGTCGGCGGCTGAATGATTTCCGCCACATCCTCCAAGGATTCTCCGACCTTCTTGAGAACATCCATCCCGATCGTATTGGCATAGACGATTTCACGTCCTCTGAATCTCAGGGTGACCTTGACCTTGTTCTTGTTTTCCAGGAATTTCCTTATATTTCTGACTTTGAAGTCAAGATCGTGTTTCTCGGTCTTCGGCCGCAGTTTGATCTCTTTAACCTCAACAACAGTCTGTTTTTTCTTGGCTTCCTGCTGTTTCTTGCTCTGCTCGTAGCGGAACTTGCCATAATCCATAATCCGGCAGACCGGCGGCTCAGCGTCAGGAGACACCTCGACCAGATCAAGACCTGCTTCATCGGCCAGCTTCAGAGCCGCCTCGATAGAGATGACCCCGACCTGGGCGCCATCCGCACCGATGACTCTGACCTCTTTACTGGTGATCAGCTCATTGATATTGGCCCTTGCTTCCTTGCCGCTTTTAGCACTCTTTTTCCTTCCTTTAATACTCTTACCTCCTGTTCCCGACATGAATGATCTGGCCGCTTTTAAAACAGCTGCTATTCATAGCACATAAAGCCATGTTGTTTCAACTAAATAAAGCTGCGTTAAGCAGCTCGCCGCCGGCTTCACTCAGAAAGCCTCTTTTCCCCGGCCTCCTGGGTGCGGACCATTTCTGCAAACTCCGCAACCGTCATCGGCGGCAGGTTTTTGCCATCCCGCAACCGGATGGTGATTCTGGAAGATTCGACTTCCTTGTCGCCAATGACCAGCATATACGGCACTTTCTGGAGCTGTGCCTCCCTGATCTTGTAATTCAGTTTCTCGTTGCGCAGATCCTTCTCGACCCTGATCCCGAGTTTGCGGAGTTCACTATAAACGGCAGCAGAATATTCCGCCTGGGCGTCGGTGATGTTCATGATCCGCGCCTGGACCGGCGACAGCCAGACCGGAAAAGCCCCGGCATAATGCTCGATCAGGACGCCGAAAAACCTTTCCAGGGAACCCATCAGGGCCCGGTGAATCATGATCGGCTGATGGGCCTGCCCGTCTTCGCCGGTATAACTGATGGCAAAACGTTCCGGCAGGTTGAAATCAACCTGGATCGTCGAACATTGCCAGGAACGCCCCAGCACATCCTTGATCTTGATGTCGATTTTCGGCCCGTAGAAAACACCTTCGCCCGGGTCTAGCGCATAGGCGAGTCCTTTCTTTTCAAGAGCGAGCTTCAAAGCTTCGGTGGCCTGCGCCCAGTTTTCGTCGCTCCCCACATATTTTTCCGGCCGGGTGGAAAGATAGATATCGTAGTGATCAAAGCCGAACATCTTGAGGATTTTCAGGTTCAGATCGAGAATATTGAATATCTCTTCTTCAAGCTGGTCCGGGCGGCAGAAGATATGGGCGTCATCCTGGGTAAAACCCCTGACTCGCATCAGACCGTGCAGGGCGCCGGTCTTTTCATAACGGTATACCGTACCAAGTTCACACCAGCGGATCGGGAACTCCCGATAACTTCTCTTTCTGGTGTTGTAGATCGCGATATGAAAGGGGCAGTTCATCGGTTTCAGCTGATAACTGACCTCATCGATATCGATGGAGGAGTACATGTTCTCCCCGTAGAAATCAAGGTGCCCGCTGGTGTTCCACATATCCCGTCTGGCGATATGCGGGGTGTAGAGCAGTTCATAGTCGTGGCGGTAATGCTCTTCCTTCCACTGGTCCTCAATCAGCTTTCTTGCCAGCGCCCCCTTGGGCTGCCAGAGAATAAGCCCCGGGCCGACCTGGTCCTGAATAGTAAAGAGCTCAAGTTCCCGACCAAGTTTTCGATGGTCTCTCTTCTTTGCCTCTTCGAGCTGCAGCAGATACTGCTTGAGGTCTTTATCATTATAAAATGCGGCGCCGTAGATCCGCTGCAGCATCCGGTTTTTTTCATCGCCACGCCAGTAGGCGCCGGCCAGTCTGGTCAGCTTGTAGGCCTGGAGCAAGCCGCAATGGGGAACGTGCGGGCCGCGGCACAGGTCAAGAAAGTCACCGACCTGGTAGGTACTGACCGTATCATCCTCAATCCCGTCAAGGATCTCAACCTTGTATTTCTGTCCCTGTCCGGCAAAAAGTTTTTTCGCCTCGTCGACCGATAATTCCCTGCGTATAAACGGCTGCGCGGAACCGGTCAGCTGCTGCATTCTGATTTCGATCTTCTCAAGGTCCTCAGGAACAAACGGCTCGTCCCGATCAAAATCATAATAGAAACCGTCATCGGTCGATGGACCGATCGCAACCTTGATATCCTGGCCGAAAAGGTCAATCACCGCATGGGCCATCAGATGCGCGCAACTGTGACGGATAATCTCGACCCCTTCGTCTGAATCGGCAGTGATCAGCTCAACGTCAAGATCACTGTTTACCGGCGCGGAAAGATCATACAGCTGGTCACCACACCGGTATGCCACGACTCTTTTCCGCAGTTTACCGGAAGCGAGTTCCTGCAGTGCCTCGGAAAAAGGGGCCCCGGCGGCAACCGTTGTTTTTTTGTCTCCATCCTTCAGAGACACTGTAAAATCAGCCATTATCAGACCTGTCCGGTGGTACTACGCTTGGCGGAATAAAAAAAAAATAAGCACATTGGCGGCGCCAACCTGCCTATATCTCAACCTCTACAAACAAAAAACAGGATCAGAAAGAAACCTGATCAGTGAAATCTCTGGTAGGCACGGGCGGATTCGAACCGCCGACCTCTTGCGTGTCGAGCAAGCGCTCTAACCAACTGAGCTACGCGCCTATGATCGGTATCATCGCTACCGGAAACAACCTGAAAAAACAAGCCCGGCAACACTGTAACTGAAGGAGGAATGAAATAACAGCAATCGCCTGCCCTGTCAAGGATAAATCGTCGGTTCCGGAAATAAAAATACACCTTCTCAACCCGTATCTTTTCGTGCCTCAATCGCCCTGGCCAGGGTCACCTCATCGGCATACTTGATGTCCATGCCCATCGGAATCCCGCAGGCCAGTCTGGTTGTCCTGACCGGCAGTTTCTTAAGAAGACTGATCAGATACGCGGCCGTTGCCTCACCGGGCACCGTAGAACTTGTGGCAATCAGAACTTCCGCGACCTTGTTCCTCTTCACCCTTTCGAGCAGCGCATCAACCTTTATTTCCGCCGGCCCCACACCATCCATGGGCGAAAGCACCCCGTGCAGAATGTGATACTGACCTTTAAAGGTAGAGACCTTCTCAATGGCGATCAGATCGGCAGGCTCCTCCACAACACAGACCAGACCGGGATCACGGCCTGGGTCACTGCAGATATTGCACGGATCGGACTCGGAAAAGGCGCAGCAGTTGGAACACATGCTGATCGCATCATGGAGACCAGCCAGATCACGGGCCAGATCACGGGCCTCTGCCTGCGGCCTTCTCAGGATATGCAGGGCAAGACGGGTGGCGGATTTCTTCCCGATCCCGGGCAGCCGATTCAGGTCTTCGATCAACCGGGCAAGCGCCGGCGGGACGACATTCATAAAATCCGGCTCCTGCTCAGAACAGACCCGGGATATTCAACCCGCCGGTCAGTTTGGCCATTTCCCGGCGTGCCAGATCCTGAGACTGCCGCAAGGCTTCATTAACGGCCGCAATCACAAGGTCCTGAAGCATCCCGGGGTCGGCCGGATCAATCACTGCCTTCTCAATCGAGAGGCGTACCAGTTCGCTTTTGCCGTTAACGGTGGCCTTCACCATTCCGCCGCCCACCGAAGAACTGACTTCCTTGCCCGCCAGCTCCCCCTGAATTTCAGCCATCTTCTGCTGAAACTGCTGGGCCTGCTGCATGATCTGTTTCATATCCATTCGTTACTCCTCCGAGATATCAACCTTGATCTCGCGACTCCGCGGTCCCGTCCTGATCCCGGCCACCCTGCCGCCAAAAACTTCCGAGGTCATCTGGACCAGGGGGTCGTTGGCCAGGGCCCGTCTCTCCTCCTGAGGCCCATCGCCGTTCCCCTCTTTTCCTTCCTGGGAAACAAGGTCCCGGGCAATGATCCGGACCCGCAGTTCATGCTGAAAATAATCCTGGGCAAACTCGGTGAGATTTTTGAGGTTGTCCTTCTGCAACAGGATGCTGCAGTCCGAATGATCTTCATATTTCATGACCAGATCATCACCCTGAATCCGCATCACATTGCACATCTGGAGAACCGGAGCCATCCACTTGCGCCGGTCCTTGACATAGTCGACAAAACCATCCCAGGCACCACGCACATCGCGGTCACCGTCTTTCTCACCGCCCTTTGCGGCAACGCTGCCCGGAACCGATGGTGGTTCCAGGCCTGCTGCCTCTTCTGCCCGGCCGACAGGTTCCGGATCAGTTAACGGCTCAACGGGAATTTCAGGAGTTTTTTTTTCCGGGACGTCAGGGCTCCGGATCGGTGGACCCGCAACCGGTTCGGCCGTATACAGGGAAGCCCCGGCGGAAACAAGACCTCCACCGCCTTTGAGCAGTGCATCCAGGCGCCCGATCAGGTCGGAAACCGGGACGATCTGGCCGGTTTGCAAGGCTCTGGCGAAGGTCATCTCCAGGACCAGTCGCGGGTGAGGTGCATACTGCATTTCAGCCGCTCCCTTCAGGAGCAGATCAAACAAACGGTAAAGGGTCTCCGGCGTGTATTTGGCCGCCAGCTCCGACATCGCCGCCAGCTCGTGATCGGAACCGTCGAGAAGCTGCCCCGGATTGTCCACAACCCGGCAGATGATGAGGCTCCGGGAAAAATTGAGCAGGTCAGAGGTGAACCGTTTCAGATCGGCCCCGGCCGCGGAAACCTGATCGAGAATTTCGAGCCCGGGTGACAATTCTCCTGCCAGCAGCACCTCCATCAGCCGGAAAAAGACCTGGCGGTCTACAAGGCCAAGCACCTCCCGGACATCAATATCCGTCATCCGGTCTTCGCCGAATGAAAAAACCTGATCAAGCAGACTCAAGCCATCCCGGACACTTCCCGATGCTTCGGTCGCGATCATCTCAAGGGCGCTATCCGAAATCGACACCCCTTCATCGCCGGCAATCTTTTTAAAGAAAGCGAAGAGTTCAGCAAAAAGCACCCGCTTCAACTCATAGCGCTGACAACGGGACAGAATGGTCACCGGTATCTTGTGGATCTCGGTGGTTGCGAACATGAAGATCACATGGGCTGGCGGCTCTTCAAGCGTTTTCAGCAACGCATTAAAGGCCGGATCGGTCAGCATATGTACTTCATCGATGATAATGATCTTGTAGCGGCACTTGGTGGGGTGAAAGCGGATATTCTCTTTCAGCTCGCGGATCTCATCGATCCCGCGGTTGGAAGCGCCATCGATTTCATGCAGGTCGAGGGCTGTCCCGCTGGTGATCTCCCGACAGGACTCACACTGGTTGCACGGCGGTTCAGCGGTCTCCCCGGTGCAGTTGAGGGCCTTGGCCATAATCCTGGCGAGGGTGGTTTTCCCCACTCCCCGCACTCCGGAAAACAACATCGCATGCGGAACCCGCTGCTTTTTTATGGCATTGCGGAGGATCCTGACCACCGGCCCCTGACCGACAACCTGGGAAAAATCCTGCGGCCGCCATTTTCTGGCAAGGACGAGATAAGACATGGGCCCTTACTCCGCAGCATCTGCGCAGGCGGCAGAAGCAGGATCGGTTTTATGGCATTTCGGCATCATTCGCAAATTACCCGGGCCAATGAAGAATGGAGAATTAAAAATGCAAAATAAAAAAACAAAAACCGCTTGGACAACACCCATTCGGCACCAGATATTCAATTTCACATTTCGTATTTTGCATTTTGCATTTTGCATTTTGCATTTTGCATTTTGCATTTTGCATTTTGCATTTTCTGTCAGGGAGTAAACATACCAGAGAGGAGGGGAATGAGACAATAGCCCAAACAAAAAACTTCTCCCACCGCCTGCTCATCCGTAGATTTGCGCAGAGGCAAGGAAGATACCGGGTTGCCATACACCCGTATGCAAACCGGTTGATGACGCAGCATATGCGCAAATCCACGAAGTTCAGAAAATGATAGCCGGGCGACCTGCATCACACACTGGCAATCGCTACCGTTGCTTCCTTCCGGACCTGGCGGAGTTCGCGAACCATTGTTGCGCAGGGCCCGGCTATCAAAGCGGACAGACACCGGAGCGAAAAAAAACCTGTTCACGGCATCCTGATTATTTGGCGGAGAAGGTGGGATTCGAACCCACGGTGCGTTGCCGCACACACGCGTTCCAGGCGTGCACCTTCGGCCACTCGGTCACCTCTCCTGATTGAACCGCACTTTGAACACCGCCCGTCCGGGCGGCGAAGTTGGCTAATATAATGTTTGTTGGCAGAAATTGGTAGAAAAATCTGCGTCATTCGCCAATCCTTCCCGGATAAGCATCTCCAGCCGCAGACCTTCTCTTTTCCTTGAAAAATTCCCGCAACAGACCGGCCGATTCCTCCGCCAGAATCCCTCCGGTAATCTGCAGCTCATGATTCAGGAGACCATCACTGCCTATTTTATAGCAGCTTCGCACTCCGCCGCCCTTCGGATCAGGAGCGCCATAGACCAGGTGCCCGATCCGGGCATGAACCATGGCCCCGGCACACATGACGCAAGGCTCCAGGGTCACATAGACCGTGCAACCGGTGAGCCGATAATTCCCTGCTGCCCGACCGGCCTCCCGCAAAGCAAGAATTTCCGCATGGGCCACCGGATCGTTCCGGCCAATCGGGCTGTTCCCGGCTCTGGCCAGAATCTTGCCTGTCGGGCTTACTACAACCGCGCCGATGGGCACTTCTCCCCTCCCGGCTGCAGCTTCAGCTTCTGCCAGGGCCATTCTCATGAAATCATGGTCCACACTCCACCTCGGTGACATAAGCGGCACGAAAGGATGATTGACCCGCCAAGGCAAATCACCCCTCAACCTGAATATCGTTGTTCACTCTTTTAATTAGTAATTACTCCTCGGATTATTTATATTACAAACCATATTCACCGCCATATCTTTCTGAAATTGCGAAACGGAGTCACGATCATGACTAGAATCACCTGGATTATCCTCCTCCTTTTCATCCTTACCGGCTGCGCGACCCAGAGGATTCCTTTTCCCGAGACGGAACTCTCCCGGATCACCATCAAGGGCGACCACACGATTCAAGGAGAAATCTTCCTGATCGATCAATTTGAAGAAAAACAGGTGGGGATTGAACAGGAAGTAACCCTCGAACCGGTAAGTTCTTATAGTGACCAGTGGTACACAGTCAGTTACCTTGGGAATCGATCGATTAAAAAGGCCGACCCACGTTACGAGCAATATGTTGCGCGGACTCAATCCGATAAGGAGGGGAAATTTTCCATTACCGGAGTCGCACCTGGAGAATACTATCTGACCGGCACCGTCGGCTGGCATGCGGTGAACTGTTCCTCCGAGGTGGTCGTAACCAATGTACCGATCAGCAACAAGTTGACTGTAGATAACACCAATAGAATTCTCGAGGTCAAACTTACCAAACCATACAACAGCCCAACTTTGATCTGCGATTTATATAACCAGGGAGATTGGGACAAGAATTAAAGCTGAGTTGAGCAGCTCGTCTGCTCGTACCGATAAGCGAGCTTGCGAGACATCGAGACTTATACCCGCAGGGTGAAAAGCTGAGTTGAGCAGCTCGCCTGCTCGTACCGATAAGCGAGCTTGCGAGACATCGAGACTTATACCCGCAGGGTGAAAAGCTTAAGTTGAGCAGCTCGCCTGCTCGTACCGATAAGCGAGCTTGCGAGACATCGAGACTAATACCCGAATGGGTGAAAGAGTATTGATTGATGCCGCTCTGGGAAGAATCCATCCCTCTGATGCGGGAGGGATACCATAAAAAAATCCGTGACCTGGCGTATGGCCCCGCTGCGAAAGGACAGAAAGTCTATCCGCCGCCGGAGCTGGTCTTTAACGCCATGCGCCAGACTCCTTTCACCGAGGTCAGGGTGGTAATCCTCGGGCAGGATCCCTACATCAATGAATTCAACAACATCCCCGAGGCCCACGGTCTCTGCTTTTCTGTGCGCCAGGGCCTTCCCGTGCCGCCATCCCTGAAAAACATTTTCAAGGAAATTCAGAACTCCATTTATCCCGGAACGCCGCACAATTTCTCCACCGACCTCACCCGCTGGGCAAAACAGGGAGTACTGCTGTTAAATGCCAGCCTGTCGGTTCTCGCCGGAAAATCCAATTCCCACGCCGATCTTGGCTGGCACCAGTTGACCGACAACATCATTGAGACGGTTTCAGCACAGAAAGAACATGTGGTTTTCATGCTCTGGGGAGCCTTTGCCCAGAAAAAGGAAACCCTGATCGATAAAAGAAAACATCTGGTCCTGAAAACCAGCCACCCATCCCCTCTCTCTGCCCACCGTGGCTTCTTGGGCTCAGGGGTATTCGTAAAATGCAACGCCTACCTGCAGGAACATGGTCTGAAAGAGGTAATGTGGTAGAAATCAGCCATCTTCGCGACTGGGGAACTCCGGATCATCCAGCAGCTTGAAGATTCTCTGCTTCTGGGTCGTTTTCCGTTGATGAAAATCAACGATCTCCCGAATAATCCTTAAGGCTTCACCTTCCTCAAGATTCCGCGCCACCCTTCGCGCCACTTTCGGCGTCGGCCCCCCCTTGCCGCCTGCATAAATATCATACCCGTTCCTGGTTGCAACCACTCCGATATCGGTCAACAGCGCCCCTGAGCACATGGCGGGACACCCTGAAATGGCGATCTTGAATTTTGGTTTAACGTTCTCCAGATCTTTGAAATGCTCAATGATTTTTTCCGAAAGGGCATCGGTATCAGCCAGTCCCAGCTTACAGTTGCCGCTGCCGATGCAGACCTTCGGCAAGGGGAAGAGTCCCGGCTTTTTGAAGGTTGCGCCAACCTCGACAAGCGCCGCTTTTATCGGCGCAAGTTCCGACTTTTCAATGTTATACAGTCTCATATTCTGTGCCGTGGTGAGGTAGATATCAAAGGTGAAAACCTTCCTCAGTTCAGTTACTTTCTGCAGCACAGCGCCCGGAAGTTTGCCACCGGGGAGCATAATGGTCACACTCTGCCTGCCGTTATCTTTTTCTGCTTCATTCATCACATCTCACCTGTACAGTTTAATAAACGGGACCACACTGCCTGACTTTCTGTTGCACCACGAAATCCCCTCGACTCCTGCAGGGGGCTGACAATATATTCCATTTTTGAAAAAATTGTTGGATGATTTGTTCAAGACCGTTTATTTATGATGTGAATCAACAACCACTTAACCGGAGCAGACCATGGGCCATTACAGCACGAATCCATATCGACAAGACGCCAAAACCGGCAACTCGATAGACCGCAAACGAGAGCAGGAAAGGCGATTCATGCTCCAGTCCGCCTTGAAAAACAGTGATGAGCTGGCTACCCGCCTGGTACAGAAGCTGATGGACAAGCAGATCATCGAGACCAACTCCGACGCCGCCATCAGGGAAGTGATGAGCGACCAGCTGCAGAAACTGTCGGACATGGAGGAACACGAGATCAACTTCAAAATCGCCCCGCTCCGCCAACTGGTCCCCAATCCGAATTTCGTGAGCCTTTATATCACCCAGTACATTATTGAAGACCTGATCAACCACCGAAACATTGAAGACATCTATGGAGAGGAAGGCGACATTTACCTGGTTGTCGATTCCGTGCTGAACGTTCTCCGTCCGCAGTGATCATGCCTGAGTTGCGCAGCTTGTCTGCCCTTGCCCGACTTATACCCGAAGGATAAAAAAGTGACGGAGACGATCCATCCCAACCGTCTGCCGTCGCTTGTCTATGCGAACCGGCGCGGCGAGCTGTGCGACTTTCCCGAGCTTGAAATGGGAGGGCGCAGCGCCCATTCCTTTTTCCGCCCCGCCCTCACCGACCTGATCCCGCTCCCCGAAGGCAGCGAACTCTTTGTTCTGGAAGACCGTTATCCGGTCGGCTTTGCCCCTGATGAAAGCGAGCCCTGCCACCTGGAAGATGATCCCGTAAGTCCGGGCAATCCCGTGCAGGCAGTGGCGGCTTTCATGGTCCCGGCCCATACCGCGATTTATTCCGCCGCATTCGAAAAAAAAGACCGGGGCAGCAAACACCTGCCGCTTTTTGCCTATACCGCAGTCGGCTGGCTTGACGACCGCTTCTGGGTGGCGGGATTCCGCAGCGATGCCGATCTCCGCCAGGAGCCGGGCCGATTCACCCAATCGCGGATCAAAAAAGCCACCGAGAAGCGGTTGCGGGAATACCCCAAAAACCGCCTGGTCCAGCATCTCGGCAAATGCAGCCTTACCTATGGCTGCCCGGCCGCGGTCAATTATTTCATGGACAGCTGGGAAGCCCCGTTGCCGACCGCTCCTGCCTGTAACGCCCGGTGTATCGGCTGTATTTCCCTGCAGCCCTCAGGGTGCTGCCCGGCCACCCAGGACCGAATCAAGTTTGTTCCCAGCGAAGCCGAAATCACCGAAATTGGTGTCGGCCATCTGCAGCGGGTGAAAAGAGGGGTGGTCAGTTTCGGCCAGGGCTGTGAAGGAGAGCCGCTCACCGAGGCGGAGACCATTGAAGAGGCGATCAGATCCATCAGGAAGAAAACCGCCACCGGCACCATCAACCTGAACAGCAATTCCAGCCGCCCGGCGGCAGTCGCCAAACTTGCCGCAGCCGGGCTCGACAGCCTGCGGGTCAGCATGAACAGCGCCCAGGACCATTATCACCACCGCTACTACCGGCCTAAGGATTTCACCTTTTCCGAGGTGAAGGAATCGATCAGGATCATGAAAGAGGCGGACAGATTCGTCTCCCTGAACTATTTCATCCTCCCCGGATTCACCGACGACCCCGCCGAATACGATGCCCTCTGCACACTGATCAGTGAATACAAGCCGGACTTTATCCAGCTCAGGAACCTGAACATGGACCCGGACTGGTATCTGGAGGAGATCGGGTTTGCGGCGACCGGCGAAGCGATCGGGATTTTAAATTGGTGGGAGAAACTGAAGAAGAAGTTCCCGGAATTACGGTTCGGGTATTTTAATCCGCCTATAAAGTAAGCCGTCGTTCAAAATCAACCGCCACACTTGAAGGCTGTAAACGGCATAAAGGGCAGTATCCAAGTCGCCAAATGTGACAACAATTGCTCTTGACCCACCTGAATACATATTCGATTACCATCTTTTTCACTTCGCACTATCCGCCCTGATTTTTTTCACCTGCCGATATCGTCTTCAATATTCCCAAGGCCGGTTTTGATGAAATTCCTGCGGAGGATAAAATTCTTGTGCAGCGGCTCAAGAACGACCTTGCCTTTTTCAACCTTCCAATCCAACGCGTCATGCACCGAAAGTTTAAGTTTCTCACGAACTCCCTTGGGAATCGTCGTTTGAAATTTTGAGGTGATTACTGTCCGCATCTCTCCCTCCGATTATTTCGTTGATATCATATATATTATCAACATCGTCTTCGCCTCGAAGGTCTCGCCGGCTCGCTATCTGCATCTGTGCCGATCTCGAACGCTCACGGATTCAGGTTACAGTTATACTGCTTCACCGCTCAATCCTGAGCTTGTCGAAGGATCATCCCGTAGTTTTCAGGAAAGAACAATCTTGAACTTTCTTCTGCCCTGGATCCGGTAGACAGAGAAATCCCGGTCGATGGTTGCAACGGTGTTCAGATCAAGTTTTTCCGCAAGATACACCAGGCAGGAATCGGCAAAATCCATCGGCAGATCACGATATTTTTCCGTTAACTCTTTGAGTCTGCCGAAATCACTGTTTTCAATATTATGCAAGAGAACGGCGCCTCTATAAATCCACTCCATAAAATCCACCTGAGCGTTTCGATTAAAATCCAGCAGGTGCAGGGTTTCCGTAATTGAGGCAAGGGTCGTGACGAGCGGATATTTATTGGTTTTTATAAAATTGACAGCCTGGTGATGATATTTATCGGAAGCGTCAAACAGGGCGATTAACGGGCCGGAGTCTATAAGAATTCTATTCATTTTCTTTTGGCAGCGACCTTGCTCTTCAGCAACTCTTTCCGATCAGCCGACAGATTTCCAAGGCCACTTGAATATTTGCCAAATAATTGTTCACCGGCCTCCCACGCATCAGGTTGCTTCATCTTGCCAAGATAGTCATTAATGCTCAATCTGATGAGTTCAGACTTGGATAAGCCAAGGTTTTCAGCTGCAATATTAACGTCTTTTTCCAGTTTCGGATCAAGTCTTAATGTGATCATGTCGCCACCTCCGTATTACAGATCGTAATACACAAAAACCGGGATGTCAATCAGCTCATGCTGCTCGATATCAAAACCCGCAGGTTGAGAATGAAGCGTAGCGGAATGGCAAACTATCACGTACGGCCCCTTACCTGCCCGATCGTTCTAAGCCATTGCCAGAAAACAACATGGCCGTTTTAGGGAACCGAATGGCATAAAGCTGAGTTGAGCAGCTTGTCTGCTCGTACGAAACTTATACCCGAAGGGTGAAAGGAGTCGTAAGTTATAAGGCAGCCTAAACAGCCATGTTATTTCTGAACGGCTCCTAAATAATTGGTTGACGCCGGGTATTACCATAGTCATACTCTGAACATGAAAACAGCAATCTCAATACCAGACAAATTGTTTCGTGCAGCTGACCGGTATGCAAAAGCCCATGGGGTTTCGCGCAGTAGCCTGTACGCAGAAGCTGTAGCGAAATTCCTCGAACAACACCCTACTGAGCTCATTACCAAACAGCTTAATGAAGTCTACTCATCTGAGCCTGCAAAATTGAATGATACCATTTCCAATCTGCAGTTCGGCTCAATAGAGAAAGAAGAAGCGTGAACAACATTTCTCAAATTATCACTCTCGACAAAGCACTATTAACTGAGAAAGTTCACCATCTCCCCAGCAACATCATAGACCAGGTCGACGAAGGATTAAAGCGGGTCCTCAAACCATAGCCTGAATCAAAATCTTCGCTTGTCTCCGGCAAACTCATTAAAACCCTGCCGCGAGCATCAGGTTCACTTCATGGGCCATCTTTTCATAGGTGGAATCGCCACCGTCTTCCTCATTCAGACAGCGCACTTCAAACATCAGATCGAGATTGTCCATCACTCCGTAGTTTGCGCCCAGGATGAAATTGTAGTCAATATCACCGGTGGCAGGGGTGGAGCGATCATTATCAAATTCCTCATACCGGATGGCCAATTCCAGGGGATCGTTCACCTGATAGGCAAAACCAACGGCAAAAGAGGTTTCCTTGTACTCCTGCCCGCCGATCTTTTCCCGTTTCAGCCCCGTAAAATATTCGGCATCAAAGGTCAGGTTATGGATTGAATATTCCGCGAAGAGGTTGACCGTATTGTTGCGCGCATCAAAACCGGGCTCAGAGGCATAGGCAAGACCGGCGGTCAGATTCTCCATCGGGGTGACCGAGGCCGTGATGATGAACGAGTTCACATCGTCGGTCTCTTCAGCCGCTGAAGCATAATCGCGGGTAAAGGTAGCGCCCATCCCGACGATCTGGTTCATCATATCCTCGCCCCGGTAGACGGTTAGCGAGGTATCCAGATTGGCAACCTTCTCAACCGCAGCACCTATGGTTAATGACGCTTTATTGATCTCATAGGCGTCGTGGGTGACCGGGTCACTGATCGTATGGGTGTAAAACTGACCAAAAGGCAGGGAGCGTTTGCCGCCAACCAGATAGATTGGTGTGCCGCCAAGGCTGTCGACCGTGAAAGTCGCTTCATCAACCCCTATTTTTTCATTCCCGCCGGTATCCCCGGAGTGGCCGACATCTTCGGCAAGCAGCACCACATTCGCGGTAGTGCTGTCATTTACTTTCGCCTCAATTCCAAGTTGCATCGTTGCCAGAAAAAGTTCCGAAGTGCTGTCGGTGTTCGGATCACTGCGGTCGCGGTCCGTCAGATACTGGAACTGCAGTTCGACCGCCCCGCCCATGGTCAGGTTTTCAAACCAGTTGGTTTCATCAGCGACACTCGCCGCATCCTGATCGGTAATGATTCCCTTGCTTTTCAGGATCTCTACGATCTTGTCGGTCTTCCGCTCATGGGCAAAAAGATTCCCTGCCCCGGCAATAAAAATGGTAAAAGCCAGACACCCGCACCACAGTTTCACGATCTTCATTCTCTCCCTCCAGTTTATGGTATTATTCCAAGGCATTTCAGGCCAACATAATCATGACACAACAAAGCGCATATTGAAGTCAAGATCAAACACAGGATATCGCTGATGGAATAAGGGTGTGGAATGTTTAAAAGTACCGGTTGTACCTGAGCCGTCACCCCGGCAGGTTGTAAGCCGGGGTCCAGGAAGGAATGGATTCCGGCTTACAACCTGCCGGAATGACGGAAACCGGGAAACCGGTATATGGACAGTTTCCGAACCCCTAGGAAGACACTTCCATATCCTTGAAGACAACTATATCATCAACCTTATAGTTGGTTCGAAAAGTGGCTGAAATTGGGTGGCAACCACAATGTTTTTAATAAAGTAATGCACACCCACTTTTCTCTCACGCCTTGCTACATCACACAATTGCAAGCTTGCAGCCCAAGGCCTCTACGACCTTCTTGACAGTCTCAAATTTCGGGGAACTATTGGGAGACAAAGCTTTGTAAAGATTTTGACGGCTCAGTTGTGTTTTATTGGCTATTTCGCTCATTCCTTTGGCTTTAGCCACATTACCAATAGCCACCATGAGCAACTCGCTGTCGCCCTCTTCAAAGGCTGCTTTAAGGTATTCATGGATCATTTCCGGGTTGTCCAGATATTCACTGGCATCCCATTTTCTGGTGGTTACTTTCATCGCTGTTTACTCCAGTTCGGCCATAATGCTTCTTGCTCTTTCAATGTCTTTATCCTGAGTGGATTTGTCGCCACCGCAAAGCAGAAAGACAACCTCACCGCCCTTGATGGTGTAATAAGCGCGAAAGCCGGGGCCAAAGAAAAAACGAAGCTCAAACAGTCTTCCACCAAGGTTTTTGTGGTCTCAAAAATTGCCCAATTGAATCTTGTCAAAACGGCTGATAATTCTAACTCTATGCCGTATGTCTTTGACCGTGGCGAGCCACCTGTCGAAAACATTTGTCGTTTCAATCTCGTATTTCACACGCCTATTGTCGCACATAAGAGACATGCTGTCAAGGGGACTTTTCTGTCACAACAATCTTCAGAAGTTCGAACAAAGCCGATTGAAGGTGTCCAGGAAAGGCATTAAATCATGCCCCTTATGTCAAGTCGACGGCTCAGTTGTGTTTTGTTGGCTATTACGCTCATTCCTTTGGCTTTAGCCACATTACCAATAGCCATCATGAGCATTAGTTAATTACTTAAGAGCGTCCCGCATCAATTGCTTTTCAGGATCTCTACGATCTTGTCGGTCTTCCGCTCATGGGCAAAAAGATTCCCCGCCCCGGAAATAAAAATGGTAAACGCCAGACACCCGCACCACAGTTTCTCGATCTTCATTCTCTCCCTCCAGTTTTTCTAATTCTTCATCAAGTATGGAAAGTCGTAAGCGCCGGTTTTACCCGGGTCGTCGCCCCGGCAGGCTGTAGGCCTGCGGCCAGGACGGCATGGATTCCGGCTGACAGCCTGCCGGAATGACCGGAACCGGGAAACAGCATCTCGGCAGTTTCCAAGTCGAAAGTGTTTCCGGCAACCAGTATGATTACACAACAGAGTGAATATTGAAGTCAAGATGAAACGTTGGTTACTACTGATGGCGGGAGAATTCCGCAGGTTATTGAAGTAACAAAAAAAAGGGCCACCCGAATGGGCGGCCCTTGAAGAACACAAACAGAATCTAATCAGGGATTAGAATGTTACATTGACCCTGTTACCAACTACAAAGAGAGCGTCGTCGTTAGCGCTGGCGTTGTCCCAGTCACCATAGGCGATTCCCAGGGTGTAAGTTGCATTCTGAGCGAGCGCATAGCTCATGTACACGTCAACCTCGATCAGGTTCTTGGAATCGTCAACCACATAGCCATGCTCGGAGGCCTGAAGGTAACCAATCCCACCACCGACATTGATCTTGTCGTTGATCTTCATGTCCGCGCCGGCGGCAACAAGATAGGTGGAGTCACCAGGATCACTGGCAGAGGTAGTAGCACCGAAATCGATAATCGCGGTCTCATTACAGGTCCCGATCAGCAGGGAAGGTGCGAAGTCATCGTCACAATCACGGGCAGTGGAAGAACCGCCAGCCTCATTGCCATCCCACATCGCGACGATACCTTTCAAAGTGGCAGGGCCAGCAGCCATGGAAGCGCCTACAAACCCACCAATGATCGCGTCTTTATTGGAATTATCAAGCAAATCGCCGTCTGAGTAGAAAATCTCACCCAGGATGTTCGCCGCGCCAGCCTTTGCATTGAAGAAAGCGTCAACCAGGTAGCCGGTGTCTTCGCCGGAGGTCTTGGCTGCGGAACGATCATCGATTACGTAGTTGGCGATCACACCCCATTTAGTGTCGCCGGCCTTGCCGACAACCAGGGCACCCCAGGTGTCCTTGTCCTGGTCGCCGTTGCTGGTTGCACTGTCTCCCTCAACATCTTTCTGCAGATAACCGGCAAAGGTCAGGTCGCCCGCTTTATAGGTGGCCTTGACGCGGTCAACGCTCGAACCCCAGCCCATGAATTTATTTCCCCAGCTCGCTTCCATCCGGCCAAAAGACCAGGTTCCGCCCAAGGTCTTGATGTCCATCCAGGCGCGATCAACACTGCTGGTGCCATGTCCGTCATCTGCTGTATTGTAAGTATTATCCGTACCCTTGCTCTGGTTATCGGTTGTATTATCATTACCGAATTCCTGATTCAAAAGAACGATCCGGGAACCAATCTTCACATCGTCATTCACTTTGATCGAGGCATTCAGGCGATATCTCTGATCCATGACCTGACGGCGATCCGTTCCGGTGTCGGATGCATCCACGTGGTTGTTCTTGTAAGAGCCACGCCATCTGGCTTCACCGGTGAGGGTCAGATTGTCTGCGGCAACCGCTGCAGAAGCCATGCCGGCAACCAGTCCAAGTGCAACTGCAAAACTCAACGCTTTCTTCATCCTTCATCTCCTTTGTTAGATTTAGCGGGTTGATCGACCAATTTGCAGTTGCAAACGATCGCCGGCTTATATTCAGTAAGACCGGAAAACCAACTTAAAAACCAAATTTATTTGGATTAAGTACCCTTGACTCCTATTGATGTCAAGTTTTTTTTCAGCGGATTTTTTAAAAATAAATTCAAATAAATCCAATGATTTCAGCCCTAACCCCCAATATTTACTGACAAATTTAATTGCCACGATGTGGTATCTTGTAATCTGCCATGGAAAAGCCGTACCTGACAACCAGGTTTTGCAACAAACGGGCCACAATCGGTTTCTATGACAATTATAGCGAATTATCAGTGAGTTACACAATATTCCACCGCAACACTATTCCCGAACAGGTGTTGGTAAAAACCCATCATCGTGTAATAAAAACCACGCACAAAGTTACTGAACCCTCAGCTCAGGCACCGGGTAGGAGGCCAGAAAAGACTGGCTGGATTTGAGCAGTTTGCCCGACTTCTTGCCAATGACTGCGACATTCAGCCTCCTGACTCCCTGTGCATCTTTTTCTTCAAGCTGATAGCCGGCAATATAACTGCCGATTTTGCCGGTCGACCAGAGGTCGACAAAGGAGATGCCGTTCCAACTCTTCGCCTCGATGGAGCCACCGGTGAAACTGGCGATGGTCTTGATCAGGGTAGTCAGGCTGGACGGGTTTTTCATCACCACCAGTTCGCTCCGCCCGTCACCGTTGAGATCTCGGGCAATCAGCCGTGACGGCACATTGAAGTTTTTTCGTTCCTGCGACACCGTTCCCGATGCCTTGCCGACAAATCTGACCGTGTACCCGAAGTTCCCATCACCCCGCCAGAGCAGGTCGCCCCCTTCACTAAAGAGGGTCAGATCGTCATCCTGGTCGATCACCGCAACTTCCAGCTGTCCGTCACCGGTAAAATCGGCCATCGTAAAATCAAAGATATTCACCTCGTCCGGGAGCGCGAGTTTTTCCCCCGCCTCAAGTTTGCCCTCTTTCACCTGCAGCTTGAAGACACCTGGAGCATAAGGAGTGTCAAAATCCCCCTTCTGACCGATCAGCACTTCCAGATCATTTACCAGCAGGGTTTTCACGTGCCACGATTGTTTGTCGAATAGAGGAGCAAAAGCAGAACCATTCCACTCCGCTCCGGAGGAGATCGCATCATTTTCGGAATTGGCGCTGATATAAATTTCCGCCCGTCCGTTCTTGTCAAGATCGGCCACGCTTATTGAGATGATTTTGGCGTACCCGACAGAGAAGGGCACCTCACCTGCCTCATCGAGTCTGCTCCCGTTACGCCGATAGACGTGGACCTTGTCATTTTCAGCGACAACATACTGGGTTGTGCCGTCACCATAAACATCGCCACTGTCAAAATCCTGCACTTCCATTGCAAGATACTGGCTGCGCTCAACCATCCCGGCATTTCCTGCCGGCAGGACAGCCTCTTCCGGAATGGCAACGGGTTGAACGATAACTCCCCCACCAAGCGGGACGGTTTTCCCCCGGTTGCCGAACATACGGTCCGGGTGTTCCGACTGGTCCGTCCCTGCGCCCACCACCGGGGTGATGGCTACCGGAGCCGCCCCGATGGCAAGACCGGTTGATCTCCCGACAGACGGGTCTGAGAGAGCTCCCGATGTTTTGCCGTACATTTTTGCAGAAATTTCACCGGCCATCTTGTCAACCGCCCTGATGATGGCGGACTGATCATCCGCCGAGGCAAAAAAATTCTCAACAACCACCGGTTCTCCTGCCCGGATTGCCCTGAGATCGATACTGACTCCTTTCCCCAGGCTCGTGATACTGCCGGAAAGCACCAGATCCGCCTTCAGCTCCCTGCCTATAGCCTCGGCGGCAGCATCCTTGCCGACTTTGCCGGCAGCTTCCTCAACCGCAGTCCGGCTGATTATGCCGACCCCGGCGCCTGCGGACAGCCTGCTGCCGAGCATGGCCCCGATCCCATCCTTTAAATACCCCATCTCTTCCGGTCCGTGCAGAACAAGAGGCAGAATGGCAACCTGCGGCTTTTCGGCCGCGGCGGCAAAACCGGGAATAAAAACGGCGGCAACCACCGCCAGCAGAAAGAAGACGACTGATCTGAACCTCGGTAATTTCATGTTTTTCCCAACAGTTAAGATTTTGCCAAACATTGACACCGGACCCGGAAACACCTGCCCGGGAACACTCTCCGGAAGGGCCGGAAAACTATAAATCAACAGTTCTTTACTATGTATTCTCGTGGATCGGCAAGGGATATTTTGCGGGATAGCAGATGGCGGATTTCGAACAGGAAATGGTGGATGATGAGGTTCCCATCGACAGCGAAAGCCGGAGCGGCCTTTCGACCTCATGTTCGCGACCGGGAGGTCGCTCCTACAGCCGGCGGATCTTTGTTGCGGGAGCGGCCTCCTCGTTGGAGCGGCCTCCCGGCCGCGAATTGCCCAAGGTGCATACCCCAGGCCCCATCTTCGCGGCCGGGAGGCCGCTCCAACGGAACACCTTTGTTCCGCCATGCCCCTTTTCACGTGAATCACGCGTTGTTCCAGAACCATCTGGTTTGCTTCAATTTAATCGCAATGACGAGGCGATAGCTGAAATTCAACGGCAATCACATTGCTTTTTATACCACCCTGTAGTAATAATCTTTTTCCGAAACCATCACTGATGGAAGTCGGAGTATAAAGCTGAGTTGAGCAGCTCGTCTGCACATACGAAACTTATACCCGCAGGGTGAAAAAAGTGAGTCGGGCCATCCTTCGACAGGCTCAGGATGAACGTGGCTTCAACTGGCACAGGGAAACAGACTTCGACAGGCTCAAAGTAGGGAGCACAGCAGCATGTCCGCTCGCCCTGAGTCTGGTGAAGAGTGAAAAGATCGGCATGAAATCAGAAACAGGTATCAACCGCAGGAGAGACAGAGATGCAGCATAAAAAAATAGTACTTCAGGATTGTTTGAAAACTTACACCTATGATCAGGACAAGGCGATGACCCCCGAGGAAACGGTGAACCGCTTTGAAGCCAAACTCAAAAAAGTCAATCTCGACATCCTGCGCGAGATCCGGCGGATCGATAACGGTCGCCTTGATATCCCGGTCTATTTCAGCGTCTGCGGCAAGGATGCCTTTGAGACCATCGGCAACAAGAAGCAGATGGGCAAGGGCAGCACACCCGAGCAGTCCCGGGCCAGCGCCTGCATGGAACTGGGGGAGAGGTTCAGCTTCTTCAGCTTCAAGAAAAATCCGGCCAATTTTATCGTCGACACCTACGATAATCTGAAAAGAGCCGGGCAGTCCGTGCTGCCGGTCGCCAAGCTCCTGCAGTCGGTCCATGACGAAAAGACCACCCCTGCACTCCTTGAAAAACTTCTCGAAGGGCTCACCATGCAGTGGGTCTGGGCCACCAATATCACCACGAATGCTGAAGTCCTGGTCCCCTTTTCCTGGTTTTATGCAATCAACGAATTCAACGGCCCTTCAGCCGGAAACACCTATGAGGAGGCAATCAGCCAGGGGGTCTGCGAGATTGTCGAACGCCACGTCTGTTCGATTATCAGCCGCGGCAGGCTCAAAACCCCGGCCATCGACCCGGCAAGCGTTAAAGATCCGGTGGCCCGCGAACTGCTGGATAAATTCAACCGGCACGGGATCAAGGTCTATCTGAACGATTTCAGCCTGGACACCGGCATCCCTACGGTCGGCGCCCTGGCCTATGACCCGTCGACCTTTCCGACCGACAGTGAGATTGTCTACACCGCCGGGACCACCCCCAATCCGGAAAAATCCCTGATCCGGGCCCTCACCGAGGTGGCCCAGCTGGCCGGTGACTTCAATACCAAGGCCAACTACGTTGCTTCAGGCCTCGAAAAACCATTGAGCATGGAAGAGGCACGCTACATCACCGAGGTTGAAAAAACGATCACCATCAACGAGATGGCGGACCTCACCGACGACAACATGAAGGTCGAAATCGAAAGGTGCCTCGGTGCTCTCAGGAAACTCGACATGGAAGCCCTGATCGTCAATACCATGCACCCCGATCTGCAAATTCCGACAATCTACACCATCGTCCCTGGAGCCCATTTCCGGGAACGATCAATGGTTTCAAACGCGGGTCTTTTCGCGGCCAAGCTGGTCAATGAACTGATCGCTGATCCGGAAGAAAAAGTCCGGCAGTTTGCCCGGATGGAAGAGCTCTTGCCCGATGCCTATTTTATCGAGTTTTACCTGGGGCAGAACCTCTACGAACAGGGAAGACCGGATGAAGCGCTTCCCCACCTGCGCCGCGCCCTGGTCCTTGACCCGGACCGGGAGGACATTCCCTATATCTACTCCTACATGGGAAACTGCCTGAAAGATCTGGAGCAATACGCAGATGCCATCGAAACCTTGAAAAGAGGCACCGAGCATGACGACGAGCGGCCGGATCTCCACAACCTGCTCGGCTTCTGTTATTTCAAACTCGCCGATCACGAAGCGGCCATCGAGCATTTCTCAAAGGCCGTTTATCTTGCCCCGACCTCGGCGATCGACTACGCAAACCTCGGAGTAAACTACCGGAAACTCGGCCGGAAAGACGAGGCCCTGAAATCATTCGCCCTGGCCCTGTCACTGGACCCGTCGATCACTTTCGCCAAGGAACACATGAGAGAGCTTTCGGCGGAAAGCTGAAACAGAGAACCGTGGAATATCGAACAAGGACTGGCGAAGGCTAAGGACTCAACTTTCTGAGTTTGGCAAATCTCCCGATAAAGCTGAGTTGAGCAGCTTGCCTGCTCGTACGAAACTTATACCCGAAGGGTGAAATAAAAGGGTTTTGGCGATTTGTTCGAGCCTGCGTTCCACAAGAAGCCAGAAGCCAGGAGTCAGAAGCCAGGAGAAAAGCTTAAAGCTGAGTTGAGCAGCTGGCCTGCTCGTACCGATTAGTGAAGTTAAGCAGCGTGCCTGCTTATACGAAACTTATGCCCTCTGGGCGAAAGCGAGCTTGCGAGACATCGAGACTTATACCCCTCAAGGGGGTACTGAAGTGAGTACCCGAAGGGTGAAAAGAGTTTGATCTTCCGAACCGATTGATCAAGGATGATGGACATGCAGTAACCCCTCACACCCGCCTTGTTGCAGGAGCCGCCAGTGGGAGCGACCTCCCGGTCGCGAACAATGGAAGAATGCGGCTCCGGATCTTCGCGACCGGGAGGTCGCTCCAACTGGAGGCCGCGCCTACGGAATTATGGAATCTCCGGGTTGTTCCGAGTGCGGTTTTCCTCTCTCCGGAGCATAACAACTCTTCATTTCAGGGCTGTATTCACCGCCCTTTTCATTATATATGAAAAAAGGCGGCAGGGTCTTCAGGACTCCGTCGCCTTTTTTTATTGCCTCAAGCAGAACCAGCATCTCCGTCGCCCCGGGAAAACCACGTACCGGGCGCAACTTCGCAGGTATGAGATCATGTTTCTTCAGCGCGGAGGCAAGGGAAGGGAGCCGGTTGGCCGGATACACCAGGTCAAGCTTGCCGCCATCAACCAGCAGTCGGGCGGCGGCACGGGCAAGGTTCTCGGGCCCGGCCTGGAGCCCCTGCCGGGCAAGAAACCTCTCCTGATTCCGGCTGCCTCGTGATTTCTGCGGATCCATATAGGGCGGGTTACCGACAATGCGGTCAAATAAAGCGCCGGCAAGAACGTCGGCACCGTTGAGATCACCTTCGACGACCTCAAAGCGGCCGGCAAAACCATTATCCTGCGCGTTACGCCTGGAAAGAGCAACGAGGTCCGCCTGGATTTCAAGACCGACAATCCTGACCTCAGGCCGGCGATAAGCGAGAATCAGGCCGATCACTCCGCAGCCTGATCCCAGATCAAGAATACGTTCTCCGGGAGCAGGCTGGACAAAGTGGGCCAGGATGACCGAATCCTGATTGAAGCGGTAACCATCCCGGTATTGCAGACAGGTCAGAGCACCTGCAAAAAGAGTGTCGAGGGTGGTTTCCCGACCGGAATCAGACATCCACTTTTTCACCATCGACCAGTTGGTTCATCACCATGCCGGTCAGGATTTTTGGGTAGAAGTAGGTTGATTTGTGCGGCATCACCAACTCCGCATCAGATACGTTTTTCACCTGCGAAACCAGGGTGTTGTTCATCAGAAAGATCACGCTGGTGCTGTTCAGGCCGGCGCTTTCCTTTACCGCCTTGTCCAGAGCCTCGTCCGGGTCGCTGAAGTAATCAATCAGGTTTTTGTCGACACAGATTTCATGATCAAGGCCGAGGTGATGCCCGAGAATCAGCTCCGACAGAACCACCACATCAAGCTCCCGGAGCGGAGCGGGAATGGTATCGAGGCCGGCCCCGGCCATCGCCCCGTCTTTCATCCGCAGCAGGAAACAGCGGTCTTCTCCAGGATGGTAGAGTCCGAAAACCGTTGCCGCATCGCGAGCCTCATCCATTCCGGCCAGCACCTCGGCAACCAGAACTTCTCTGGTGCCGCCGGCAACCTCCTTCACCTGAAACGCTTCACCGAGTTTTGCGACCAGAGCATCAGCCGATGTCTCCGGCAGACGGACCAGCCGATGGGTGGGGAGGACGGAAAGACCGGGATCTTCGATGGCACAGAGATACATCATCACAAAATTGAACGAGCTGTCGGCAGCAACATTTTTCCTGCCTTCCATACCGGCAATCTTCTCCCGCATCTGCAGGGCGGTTGTATATCGATGGTGTCCATCGGCAATATAGACCGACTTTGCCGCGAAAAGCGCCCGGGCCCTCGCTATCGCCTCCCGGTCAGAGACCTGCCAGAGAGAATGGCGGCAACCATCCTGATCTTCACACTCGGCCAGAGGTTCCGGTTTTTTAGCCGATTCAAGGGCCGCCATAACCTCGCCCATTTCATCGGGATACACCGCAAACACCTGACTGAACTGGGTACGGCAGGCATCAAGAAGACGCAGCCGGTCGGTGACCACTCCCCTGAAAACCTTCTCATGGGGTTTGACAATCCCTTCCGAAAATTCGGCCAGCCCGGTCAGGCAGATCAACCCCTTACGGGTAAAGCGCCGACCGGAGGGGTGCTGGTAATCGATAAAGTAAAGGTAGATGGAGTGGTCCTCGTCTCTTTGCAGAATGCCTTCGGACTGCCAGGTATCGAGCAGCTGCCGGGCCCTGCTGTACCTTTCATCGGAAACCGCTTCCTGGGAGGTCTTACCCAGATCAAGCTGAATCATATTGTAGGGGTTTTTCTCCAGCAGGTCCTGCTGGCCTTTGGCATTAATGACGTCATAGGGAGGGGTGACAACTTCTTCGAGACGGCTGACCACATCTTTGTTATATCTGAGTCCGCGAAAGGGGGCAATTATAGCCACGGGTGACACTCCGGTTTTAGATTGTCTTTAATAAAAATCATGTGCAGAATCTCAGTCATCGAGTAAAAAAAGAACTGGTTCCGAGCAACGCGCGCCGTCGACCCTGCCACCGACGTCGCAAACTGCAAAGTGGGTGACAAATGCGATGCGAGTCGACGCTTTGCCATGTAATGGCTTACAAAAGTGAAGACATTTGTAGTCAATAAAAGGCCAATTTTCAAGCACTATTATATGAACCTCGGCGGTCACCAGTACCCCGGCAAAAGGGGTGGCGCACCGCCGTCCAGAGACGGAGTTGAAAATGTTCGATATTTTTGTGAAAACCCATTTTTCTGCAGGACATCATCTGCGTGAGTACCCGGGAAATTGTGAAAAACCCCATGGCCACAACTGGAAAATCGTCGTAACCATCCGGGCAACTTCGCTTGACGAGCTGGGAATGGCCATCGATTTCAGGGTCGCGAAAGATGCGGTCAATCAAGTCGTGGACGCCCTGGATCATCGGGACCTGAATGAACACCCCGACTTTCTGAACCAAAACCCCTCTTCGGAAAACATTGCCATCTTCATCTATCAAAATCTGAAGGAGATGCTGACCACCGACCGATACCGACCATACAGTGTTGAGGTCCGGGAAACTGACAACTGCGGGGTTATCTATTGTGAAGGTTGACCCGCTTCTCGATGCTTCTCGACCGCCTGCGCCAGCGAACCTTCTGATTTCGCTTAGACCGGCATGACAATCCTCTCCTCCGACCAAAACCTCAAGGTTTCGGAACTCTTCTTCAGCATTCAGGGAGAATCAAGTTTCGCCGGGCAGCCCTGTGTTTTTATCAGGCTTTCCGGCTGTAACCTGCGCTGCAGCTACTGTGATTCAAGTTACACCTATGAAGAAGAGGGAGAGACGACCCCGCTTACCGAAATCATCGACTATGCCGAAAAATATCCTGGTTTTCCGATTGAAATCACCGGCGGGGAACCGCTGATCCAGGAAAACGTCTACCCCCTGATGCACGCCCTGTTGGCGAAGAAGCGACTGGTACTGCTCGAAACCAACGGCAGCATCAAACTCGACCGGGTGCCGGAGTCGGTGGTCAGAATCATGGATATCAAATGCCCCGACAGCGGCATGGCCGAACAGCTCGACCTCACCAATCTGGCCCTGCTGGATATCAAGGACGAGGTCAAGTTCGTCATCAGTTCACGGACGGACTACGAGTGGGCGATCGACCTCATTCGGCAGCATGCCCTCGACCGCCTGCCGATCATTCATTTTTCTCCGGCGGCCTCGCGGCTCTCCCCCGCCACCCTGGCCGACTGGATCCTCACCGACCGCCCTCCGGTCAGAATGCAGCTGCAACTGCACAAGATATTATGGCCGACCGTCAACCGCGGCAAGTAGTAACGCCCGCCAGCGGTCCTGTCCGTAGAGTCCTGCCACCCTGAAGCCGAAATCCCGCATCGTTTCCGCCACCTCGGTCTCCTGCCTGCCAAGAAGCCCTGATAACACGAGATGCCCTCCACCTGCGGAGAGACGGCTGAAGTCATGCACCATCCCCGACATGACCGCCGCCGTCACATTGGCGATGATCAGATTATATGGCCCCGCAAGCTCCGAAAGCTGCCGGGCGGCAAAAACCACTTTGTCGGCAAACGGGTTCAGGCTTTTATTTATTTCGGCAGCACCAATCGCCTCACGGGAGATATCGATCCCCAGAACTTCACGGGCGCCGAAAAGGCAGCTGCAGAAAGAAAGAATGCCGGAGCCGCAACCGACATCAAGCACCCGGGCCGGGAACACACGGTCGGCATAAAGATGCTCCAGAGCCTTCACCGCCAGCCTGGTGCTGGGGTGGCTTCCGGAACCGAACACTGTAGAGCCTGCCATGACCAGCAGGAATTTTTTCGTCGTCCCGCCTGCATCATTGCCATGAATTGCCACAAACCTGGAAAAATCGTCCGGTCTTCCTGAACGCAGCTCCTCCGGAACCGCCATTCTGGTTTCGACAATCTCCGGAGCAACCCCATCCGGTTTATTATCAAACTCCCTCATCACTTCTGCAAGCGCGGGAAGCAGAACTCCCGCTTCATGCTCCCGGCCAGCAATCAAGAGCAGCACACCGCTCTCCCTCTCATGGCGAAGGGCAACATCGGCAAATACATTTTGAACTCGATCGGAAAATGCTCCGGCAATAGCTTCCGGCAGGCGAATGAGCACATGCAGTCGGGACAATTCCCGGAGAGCCGGGTCAAACTCGGGGATACTTACTGGGGGCATCGGATACAATACGGATCAGACATCATGGCCGAAAATCCTGCGGCGGAAAAAATCTACCAGCTGCCGGCGCCGGCTGCTGACCTTGACCTGCTCCGGGATCATGTTCGGCACTTCCATTTTCAGAATCGCCATCTTGTATTCGATATGGGCCGCGAACCGATTGTCGAGATACCACGCATAGATCAGTCCGAAAAGAAGCCCCGGAGGAGTGAACCCTTCCTGGCCGTTGACCAGCCTCGTATAACGCAATGGATCGAGCAGGGAGCGGTTGATCCGGGCCAGTTCAAGATAGGTGTGCAGGTCCTCTTCATCCAGATAGCACTGCCTTAAAGCGGGCGGCCGCAAAGTGACCTGGTAGATCCTGCCCAGAGGCCCGCTTTTGTGCTCCACCGGCAGCATTTCCTTGGCCGCGGCATAGTTGCCGAGCAGGGATTCCCCAAGGGCAACCAGATAGGCAAGCTCAAAACTTTCCGGCTGACCGGAAACATCCCGCCGGATCTTGATCATCCTGTCCACCGGATCATAAAAGGAGAAGATCCGGTCCCACTCCTGGGGATGGACCCAGTCCGCCTTCTCCACCAGCATGATTCCATCGTGAAATGACAGGTGGTCGAGGGAGATGTCACCATGACGCCATAAAATATCGAGCACCCGCTCCCGGATTTGCGGGTCGAGATTGAATTTTGCAAGAGCCTTTGCAACCGCTGCCAATCTGCTGGAGGGGGTCTGATCTCTCCGGCCGATGATAAGCCCCTCTGCTCCCATCTTCTGGGACAAAGTTATTGCAGAAGGGGGCGCCAGATGCTTTCTGACCGCCCAGACCGCCCGGACGGTTTTGGCCATTGCCAGAGAATCATGCTGGACCACCCGCTTCTCCTTCAGCGCTGCTGCTGAGAATATCCTGCATTCCAGGAGGCCAAGCCCCGACGCCCTGACATTTTCCCGATCAAGATAGATCGGGACCTTGCCTTCCAGGGCATAGCTCTGAAGAATGCTGCCGGGGATATCGTCAAGCGACAGGGCAAGAACCTCATTGAACAACCCTTCAATCCCCCCCGGGATATTGCGGTGATAAGCATTGATCAGATCGGAGACATGAAACCGCCTGCCCGGCTCGTCGGTCACCAGGTCGGTCTCTCCTTTCTGGACCCAGATATTGGTCACCAGCAACTTGAGAGCGCGGGTATTCTTCCTGATCTCGACGGAAATTTCCTCCATCTGCATGATCGGGATAATACTTGTATACAGACTGCCCGGTGCAAACAGGATGATATCGGCCAGCCGAATGGAGGCAAGCACCTCCGCCGGGACCTCCGGTCTGCCGGAGGCTTCCACCATCACCCGTTCCACCGGAAACCCCCGATTGGCATGGCCGGATTTATATTCTCCGGTGACCATTACCCCATTCCCGTAAAGAATCTTGAGCCGGGCCGGGGTAAAGGTACACGGCAGGACCGCATCCGGCTCACCCCCCAGAAGATCGGCCAGGAAACGCAGCCCCCTGATCAGGGCCTTCCCGTCACAGGAGAATGACTTGCCATTGTGACGGCAAATCGCAGACACCAGTAAAAGATTCCCCAGGCAATGGGGCCGGTTGACAAGTCTCTGCAGGCGTTCATCGGTAAAGAGCGCCCCCATAAGATCGAGAAGCGGCCGCGACATCCCCGCCGGGAGAGCATCCAGGCAATGATCCAGGGAGGAGAGGAGCGCATCGAGACCGGCCGGAGTTTTGGCATAGCGAAAATTAAACACCTGGTGCAGAGAGGCTGCCACCTTCAGGCAATCCTCTTCATTCAGGCCATATTGGGCGTGCAGCTTGTCCTGCCGGATGGACGAGAGCAGGACATGCCGCAGATCACCCACCGCCACAACATCAAGGTCCTTCAGGAGTTCTCCGGTGGAGCCCCCGTCATCTGTTACACAGACGATGGAGGTTGTTCGGGGAAAAAGCTCTTTCAACCCGTTAAAGGGCGCTTCCGGCCAGGAAGGATGTCGGCTGTCGCCGCCAACCAGATTTGAAAGACCTGTCCCGCCGCCGAAAACCACGACCTTGAGATCTTTGACATCGAACTGTTCAAGCAATCCTGCCAGCCGTTCAAGACCTGAGGTAAGCTCCCGGGGGCCGGGAGGAACCCCGGACATGGCAAGCTCAATCACCTTCTCGACCAGATTCTCCCGGGGGATCAGATCAAACGGATTGAAGCTTTCTGCTGTCAGTTCAGACAGTGTTTCGTTAATAGTCACGGTTTGTCTATCACCCCTGATGGTTCCGGAGGCTTCCCGAGCCGGTCATCATGACCTGATTGCCACGAAAAGTTCTTTGACCCTTTCCAGGTCTTTCGGGGTATCAACCTCAACCGAATCATGCTCGGTGAGGACCACTTTGATCCGATAGCCGTATTCAAGGGCGCGCAGCTGTTCAAGTTTCTCAAACCGCTCCCACTCCCCTTCCGGCAGACCGACAAAGGTGTGCAGGAAACTCTTCCGGTAGCCGTAAAATCCAAGATGCTTGTAATAGGTGGGCTTCTCGACATCTTCAGGATTTCGCTGGTGAGGAATGGGCGACCTGGAAAAATAGAGCGCCATGCCGTTCCGGTCGAAAACGGTTTTCACATGGTTCGGATCGGTGATCTCTTCCTCGCGGATGATCTTGTAGATCAGGGTGGACATCGGCAGGGCGGGGTCTTCCAGGAGGGGCCGGGCGACCTGTTCCACCACTTCATGGGCGAAGAGGGGCTGGTCGCCCTGAATGTTGACGACCACGTCCTGCTCGTTGATGCCGAGAATGGTTGCCGCCTCGGCAAGGCGATCGGTCCCGGAAACATGGGCGTTACTGGTCATCACCACCTCTCCGCCGAAACCCTTCACACAGGCGGCGATCCGCGCATCGTCGGTGGCCACCGCCACCTGATCGATGAGTGCCACCGCTCGCGCCCGTTCATAGACATGCTGGATCATCGGTTTGCCCAGGATATCCGCCAGCGGCTTTCCTTCGAAGCGGTTGGAATGATAGCGGGCGGGGATGATCGCCACAACCTTCGGTTCTGATTTATGGGTCGGATCCATTTTTTTTGCTCACCGGGAATTATTATCTGTAAATTTACTGGCCGTTCATTTACCTTAAACCCTCAAACACGGGACCAAGATAAACCAATTTTCCAGTTATAACAACCATTTATAGCAATGCCTGTAACAATCAACAACGAAATAGCCGTCGCCCCGGCAACCGATCTGCAGGCCACGGAAGCTAAAAATCTGGCAACAGAACTGGGGCTGCAAATGACCTCCCTCGATAACACATCATACCCCCTGCTGCTGGTGAAAACCGGAGAACGACTGGAACTACGCCGAACCGGAGCTGGAAAAACCGGCCCGGTGTATGTTGATTTTACCGGCGGCAGAGCCGACCACCGACGGCGCGAGGGCGGAGGGAAAAAGCAGACAATCGCCCGGGCCGTCGGGATCAAAGGTCAATATCTGCCGACCGTACTTGATGCAACTGCCGGACTTGGTCGTGACGCGTTTGTTCTCGCCTGTCTGGGGTGCAGGGTGACGATGTGTGAACAGAATCCGGTGCTTGGTGCGCTACTGAAAGACGGATTGGCCCGCGCCGCAAACAACTCGCAACTATCTGCAATCATTAATAAGAATATGTTTTTCCAGCATGGCGACAGCCTGGAGATCATGAGCAGGATCAGCCAGGAAAACCGCCCTGAGGTGGTCTATCTCGACCCGATGTTTCCCCATCGCACCAAGAGCGCGCTGGTCAAAAAAGAGATGCAGGTTATCCAGCAGCTTGTTGGCGAAGATCTTATCAGCGACCAGCTCCTGACCCTGGCCTTGAACACCGCTACCCGGCGGGTGGCTGTCAAACGTCCCGCATCTGCTCCGCCATTGAATGGCAGAAGACCCGATCTGACATACGAAACAAAAAAAAACCGCTTTGATGTCTATCTGATCCACTGATTCAGCGGAAAATCGTCGACTACAAAAGCATAAAAAAGGGGTGCCGGCCGGCCCCCCTTTTTTATTTGCATTTCAAGGTCTCTTTATCACACAGCGCCCCCCGCCTTTTTCAAGGCCGCGCACATCTGGGCGAGTCGTTCTCCGGAGAGTTTGATCGGCACCTGGAAGACCAGGAGCCGATCCATGACTGCTGCTGAAGCAGGCAGGGCATCCTTGTCGTAAATCACCCGCCGTTTGCCGTGACTGACAAAGGGCCAGCCGGATTCGGTGAGGGTGGAACCACCCAGGAGATGTTCCCATTTCGGATAGTAGTGCCAGGTATTGGCGGCAAAATAGACGGCGCCGCATCCTTCCGCTTTCAACACCTCGTTTACCGCCCTCGCCTTGGCGCCATCGGGCAGAAAGAATGAAAAGAAGGTGGAATTTTCGCCTTTCTCATCAAGATATCTTCTGAAGGTCACTCCCGGGATCTTTGCCGCCGCCTCTTGCAGTTTCTTCTTATGCACCTTCTGCGCGGCGATCATGCTGTCAAGCTTGGCCAGCTGGGCCAGACCGATCGCCCCCTGCAGTTCCATCATCCGGTAGTTGAAGCCGACAAAACTCCGCCCTTCTCCCCCGCGGCCTCCCGGGTTCTGGACGTGGTCATGGCCATGATCGTGGTATTCGCTCATCTTCCGCCAGAGATCTTCATCATCAGTGATCACCATTCCTCCTTCGCCGGTGGTCATGGTCTTGACCGCGTCAAAGGAGAAGGTCCCAAGCTTGCCGAACGTGCCGAGCCCCTTGCCGTTCAGTTTCGCCCCGGCAGCCTGGGCGGTGTCTTCGATCACCGGGATCCCGTGTTTGTCACCGATGGCCACGATCTCTTCGATCCTCGCCTGGCCGCCCATCATATGGACCGGGATGATCGCCTTGGTCTTCCCGGTGATCTTCTTCTCAAGGTCGGCCGGGTCCATGTTCAGGGTCTCGTCAACCTCGGCGAATACCGGCACCGCGCCGATATCAAGAATGGCCTCCCAGGTTGCAACAAAGGTAAAGCTCTGGGTGATGACCTCATCCCCCGGCCCGACCCCCAGGACCGCCAGGGCAACCTTCAGGGCCACGGTGCCGGAAGTAACCGCCTGGGCATATTTCGCCCCGCAATAGGCGGCGAACTTCTCCTCAAACTCCCTGACCTTGTAAACCCCTTTGCGCTGTTCCGGAAACTCGTAGCGAAAAAGCACCCCGGTATCCAGCACCTCCATGATCTCTTTCTTTTCCTCTGCACCAAACACTTCAAAGCCGGGCATTGATCTCACCTCTATCTGTTCAAACATTGATGTTGTTTTCACTCAAACCGAGGGCGACAAGCCCGGCCATAACCAAGGCGGCAAGGGTTTTGAACGGAGGCGTACAAGAGGTACGCCGAGTATCAAAATCCCGCGGCCAACGAAGGGTATGGCAGGGATCGTCGCCCGGATTATGACGTTTTATTCCCAGCCGACCATCGCATTCTGATACACCTGAATCACCTCATCCCTGGTCGGTTTGCGGGGGTTGTTCTCTACCGGTCTGGTGACGGTGAGGGCAATATCGGCCATCTCCGGAATCTTGTCGACCGGAATCCCGAGATCGGCAAGGCTGCCCGGGATACCGACATCGCGATTCAGGTTGTAAATCGCCTCAACAACCAGCCCGGCTGCTTCCCTGGGAGAAAGGTCGGAGGTGTCATATCCCATCACTTCGGCAACTGCGGCATATTTTCCGGGATTGCCGATCAGGTTGTATTCAACCACATAGGGAAGAAGAACGGCGTTGGCCAGACCGTGCGGGATGCCGAACATCCCGCCCAACGGATAGGCCATCGCATGGACCAGTCCGACCCCTGCCGTGGCAAGGGCCTTGCCCCCGAGAAGACTGCCGAGAAGCATCGCCGAACGGGCAGCGAGATTGCCGCCATGGGCATAGGCAAGGGGAAGATTCTGGCTGATCAGGTCAATGGCTTCGAGAGCATACATATCTGAGATCGGGTGCGCCTGGGTGGAGAGATACGCCTCGATGGCGTGGGTGAAGGCGTCGATTCCGGTGGTGGCGGTGACGGAGGGCGGCATCGAAACGGTGAGTTCCGGATCAAGGAGTGCGGCATTGGGATACAATGGATCACCATTCATCCCGCCCTTGGATTTTGTCGCCTCATTGATAAAAACCGCCGTAAAAGTCACCTCGGCGCCGGTTCCGGCCGTGGTCGGAACCATGATCTTCGGCACCCCGGGTTTGCCGATCTTGCCCAGCCCCAGATAGTCGACCGCCTTGCCGCCGTTGGTGAGCAGGATACTCACCGCCTTGGCAACATCCATGGCCGACCCGCCGCCAACGCCTACCACGCAGTCACAACCGGCCTTCTTGGCAAGCTTGCAACCATTGTCGGCCAATTTCAGCCCAGGTTCCGGATCAATCTTGTCAAAGATCTCAAACGCCATTTTCGCTTTCTGCAGCGGGGCGGTAATTTTTTCCAACAGCCCCGCTTTTTTTACTCCGGGATCGACGACCAGGAAAACCTTGGTGCCGCCCTCGGCTTTGATCATCTCGGCAAGGGTATTGACAGCCCCGGCGCCAAAAGTGATCCGGGTGGGCTGGGTAATCGTGAAAATATTTGCAGTCATGGACGAAGAACCTCTTTTAGTTGTTGAAATAAGACCGGTAAATGCTACCCTGAAAAAGCACAATCGATACTACTTCAGCCAAGTAGCCGATCGCAATAAAAAAAGCTGTTATATCCCCATGAGAACATAGAAAATGGACCATTACGTCAGCCGCTCCGAAAAAAAACGTCAGGCCAAGGACATCGAGAAGATCAGTCACGAACTTGCCGAACTCCCCGCTTCGGACCTGGCCAGATTGCCATGCGATGATTTCCTGAAAGAAGAGATCAAACTTGTCCGGAAGCTGAAAGGCGGTTCCCGGAAACGACAGATCAAACATATTGCCAAGGAATTGCGGCAGCAGCCGGTGGAAGAGATCCTCTCCTTTCTTGCCGAACAGAAAGGCTCGAGCCTCCAGACGGACCTGGCCTTCCATGGCCTGGAAAAACTGCGCGATGATCTGCTGGGCGCCGCCATTGATGAGTACAACGCCTACCAGGAAAAACCAGGCTACTTTTATATGGACCGGGATGTCCCGATCCTGCACCATGTCATCGAAATGTTCCCGGACCTTGATGTCGAGACCATTGTCCGGTCGGTGGAAAACTTTGCGGTGACCAGAAAACCGAAACTGTCACGGGAGGTCTTTAGAATTCTGAAGGCAGCCGCCGAAAGAAAAAAATATTCCGAACAGGGAGCGATCTGAAAGTGGATTACCGACAGGGAAAAACCGGACGGGTCTTCTGTATCCGTTTCGACGAGGGTGACGACTTCCTGCAGGAACTCACCGCAATCATCAAAACTGAAAATATCCGCCAGGGCTGGTTCCAGGTGATCGGCGGGTTGCGCCAGGCGGAGGTGGTCACCGGCCCGAAAGAGCCGGTGATGCCGCCGGAGCCGGTCTGGGCGACTGTCGAAGGCGCCAGGGAGACCCTCGGCACCGGCACAATTTTCTGGGATGGCGAGGAACCGAAAATCCATCTTCACGCAGCCATGGGCCACCACGGTGACACCCTCACTGCCTGTGTCAGAAAGGGAACAAAGGTATACCTTGTGCTCGAAGTCATACTGACGGAAATCGTGGGCATAAATGGTGACCGACCCTGGTATGAGAAAGGTGGGTTCAACAGGTTGACATTTTATTGAGCTTATCTGGGGGAACGGGGGGCAGACAGTCTGCCCTTTCATCATTATTCCTCCCTACTCTTTTGCAGTATCCGTGGAGAGGTACCGAAGTGGTCGCAACGGCCCCGACTCGAAATCGGGTTGTCGGTTCATAGCCGGCACGTGGGTTCGAATCCCACCCTCTCCGCCAATTTCACTCCCGGCATTTTAGAGGCAGCAAAAAGCCGGAATTTCTCCCGACCACTTGACCTTGCGACACCCTTTCTCCCAGAAAGACTTGACTCCACCTGCCAGGTTCCCCTGCTGAAGAACTGACCAACATCATTTTTTCGGTCTCGTAAAAAGCCACGAGACGGACGGGCAACGTCATCTAACTATTTGATTGATCGTCGACCAATCTGGAAGCATACGGCTTTATACGAATTCATCAAATTTTAAGATTTCAAATTCGGATTCCAGAATTTTACCGCCGGATTTCATTATTTTGGGTTTTTGATTTTTTTAATTGACATCGCAGCCGATTTTTTAAGAACATCATCTAGCGACACCTGTATTGTTTGCTAGAAATTTGCCTTGATAGAGATCTCGAGTCCTATATTTTCTGAACAGCAAGGAGGAATAAAATGACTGCAGCAACCAATAAAAAAGCAAGCCCCAAAACGGCGGCAAAAAAATCTGTCGCTAAAAGCACACCATCAACCGAGTTTGCGGTTTTTGCGCCGGACGCCCGGGAGATATTTCTGGTGGGAGATTTTGTCGACTGGAATATCGGGAAGCACAAAATGAAGAAATCCAAAACCGGACACTGGACGAAAAAGGTGCAACTGAAACCCGGTCGATACGAATACCTTTTCGTGATTGACGGCAACTGGCAGTGCGACCCGGAGAACAACAACCGTCAGGCCAACCCCTTCGGCTCTGAAAATTCGGTATTGGTCGTCTCCTGATCAAACACAGAAAATTAAGCAAAAAAAAAGGCGGAGCATCGGAATGCTCCGCCTTTTGGGATTTTTCATCGGCAACAGCCAGGGATCACTCCCCAGCAACCGCGATCTTGATCATTTTGTCGCCAAGCTTCAGGCTCTGGCCGAGTTCCATTGATATTTTTTCGACCTTGCCGGCCACTTCACTCTCCACCGGGGTCTGCATTTTCATCGCCTCAAGGATCGCCAGCCGATCCCCCACCGCAACCACCTGGCCGACCTCAACACTGATCTCGCTTACATTGGCATTGAAGGGAGCCCGTAAATCACCGGCCTTTGCCAGGTCGACAATCTCCTCTTTGGAGAGCTTTGCTTCCTTGGGGGCACCGTCGCCAACGGTTTTTTCCTGAAAGAGATAGACCCGCTCATGGTGATCAACATTCAGATACACGTTCCATTCGCCATCTTCACTCTTTTCCTTGGGACCGATTTCAATCACATGTTCCTTGCCGTCATGATCTCTGAATTCAAGGGTCTCGCCAAGTTTAAATCCACCCCGGCGCAGAAAAATTGACGGGGGCAAAACATAAGTGCGCCCGTATTTCTCTTCGAATTTGAAGAAATCAACCGCATCGTTCGGGTGCTGCAGATAGGTCACCAGCTGCTGTTCGGTGGGAGCATACCCGAGACGCTTGGTCAGGGTTGCCCTCTCCTTTTCGATGTCCATATCTTCAATATCTTCAATCCCGCCTTCCTCTTCCAGGATCTTCTTCCACTCCGGACCGAAAACCTTCTCGTAAATCCAATCAGCCGGCTGGTAGAACGGGAACGGCCCGTATTTTCCCAGGAGCACGTTTTTCAGATCACCGGTGGGATTTCCATAACGGTCCCCACCGAGAACATTGTTGACTGCGGTGGTCCAGAGGATCTGGGAACCGGGGGTCACACTCCAGTAATTGCCGAGATCGACCTGGACTTTCGGCAGTTCATCATGGAGAATTTCCGGCATTTTATCGAGGAAACCGCCCTTCACCGCCTGTTCGAAACTGCTGCCCATGGCGCCGCCCGGCAGCTTGTGAATCTGGACAGTCGGCGAAAAACCTTTGAACTGCGACTCAAAATACTCGTAATGCTCCCTCTCACCTCGGAGCACCTCGGAGGTCTCAATCACGGCCCCTTCATCAACCCCCGCCGTCTCATACCCCATATCCTTCAATCCCTGGATGACGCTCAGGATGGGCGGGGGGCCATAGTAGCCGGTGAAGGCGTGGTCCGCGGCATCAACAATTTTTGCGCCGTTCCGGACCGCTGCCATGATCCGGCCCAGATCGTTGCCGTCGGTATTATGGCCATGATAATGAATCACGATATCCGGATATTTATCCTTGATGGCCGCCACCAGCTCACCGATTCTTTTCGGGGTGCCGAGACCGCCGTGATTCTTGATACAGAGCAGGATCTCCTCCCCGGTGACATCAAGAATTTCGCCGACCTTTCTGACATAAAACGCATCAGTATGTTCCGGTCCGGTGGAAAAACAGATACAGGGTTCCAGGATCTTGCCGGCTTTCTGAACCTCCTCAAAAACTGCGAGCATATTGGGGATATGGTTCATGAAATCAAACACCCGCCACACATCGACATATTTGGCAAATTCCCTGACCGTCAGCCTGATCACATTTTGCGGATAGGGGCGATAACCGAAAAGATTGACTCCCCGGCACAGGGTCTGGAACATGGTGTGCGGCATCTTTTCCCGAAGCAGCTCAAGCTTCAGGAAAGGATCAACCTGTTTGCGCAGAATATCGACATGTACGGAAGCACCGCCGGTGATTTCCAGCGAAAAATAATTCGCCTTCTCCCTTGCTTCCGCGGCAAGCAGATCGGTGTGCAGCAATATTCGGTTCTTGAAATCAGACTGGGAAAGATCGCGGGCCGTGTTGGTAATAAAATACCTGTCCGTGCCCTTCATGATCTTTAACACCTCGGTAATACTCATACCGGTTACAATTCTATCCATAACAGCTCCTGTATTCATGCCCTGAACCGGAAGATTTCGGCAATTCCGGCAATCCATTTATCTTCTTGTCAAATTGCGTAAATATTTTCCTGCTCGTGATGAATTTCGGCGATCAGACCTGCCATCTTGTTCACCTCGGATTCAAACTCCTCGTAATCCATGAGATGGGAATTGACTTCCAGAAAGGAGGTATCAAAATCACCCTTCTTGAACTGGGGATCGTTCACCAGGTTCAGGTAGAAGGGAATGGTGGTTTTCGGCCCCACTATCACATAGTTCTTGAGGCAACGGCGCAGACGGTCGACAGTTTCATTCCAGCTGAAGCCGAACACCGTCAATTTGACCAGCAGAGAGTCATACACTTCCGGAATGGTGTATCCCTGATAGACAAAACCATCCAGCCGCACCCCGTAACCACCGGGAGAACGATACACGGAAACGGTTTTGCCGCCTTCCGGCATGAAATTATTCTGGGGATCCTCGGCATTGATCCTCATTTCGATGGCAAACCCCCTCATCCTCACGTCCTTCTGACTGAAGGAAAGATCTTTCCCGAGAGCAAGTTTGATCTGGGTCCTGACGATGTCAATTCCCGTCACCATCTCGGTTACCGTGTGCTCAACCTGGATTCTGGTATTGATCTCCATGAAATAAAAATTCATGTCCTTATCAACCAGGAATTCAACCGTTCCGGCGTTGAAGTAGTTCGCGGCTTTGGCTGCAGTAACCGCCGTGTTGCAGATCCTTTCAACAAGATCCTGGTCCTTCAGAAGGGCCGGGGCAATCTCAACAAGTTTCTGGTTGCGCCGCTGGATCGAACAGTCGCGGGAACCAAGATGAACGGTGTTTCCTTTTGCATCGGCCAGAATCTGCACTTCGATATGCTTGGGGGTAACAACCACCTTTTCCATATAAACGGAATCGTCGTTGAACGCCGCTTTGGCCTCCGACCGTGCAATCTTCACTTCTTCACGAAGCTGGGCTTCATTCTCGACCCGGCGAATCCCCCTGCCACCGCCACCAGCCGTGGCCTTCAACATTACCGGATATCCGTACTTGGCACCGAAAGCCACCGCTTCTTCCACACCCTCGGCGCCGGGCTTAAGGTTCTGGGTACCGGGAACCATCGGGATGTTTGCTTCAGCCATAATCCGGCGGGCTTCAACTTTATTGCCGAGTTTACTGATCACTTCGGAGGATGGACCAATGAAAATAATCCCGTTCTCCTCACAGGCTCTGGCGAATCCTGCATTTTCAGCAAGAAATCCATAGCCGGGATGAACCGCATCGACCCGGGCCTTTTTGCAGGCCTTGATAATTTTCTCAATACTCAGATAATCACACCGTGGCCCATTCCCAAGCCAGACCGCTTCATCGGCTATTCTTATATGGAGGGCATTATTGTCAGGCGTTTCGTATACCGCGACTGCAGTATGCCCTAACTCCTGAATTGCACGGATTATGCGGATGGCAATTTCGCCCCGGTTTGCCACAAGTATTTTCTTTTTCAAAGGAACACCTCTAATAAAATTATCGCACCACCAGGCCGGAATGTCCGATAGTATTTTCTACAAAATAGTATGGGAGGGATGAACGTCGGCAGCACTTATCTTCTTAAATTGACGAAATGATCAACGGCGGAAATTATCACATTTACCCATCACAGGCAAGAGTAAAATAATATCCATTTATCGAGCGCAATCATCCCCCCACAGTTTCTCCTGCAATCCCCCCCTCCGGGATGTAACAGCGTCAAGAGCCACCCTCAGGACATCTTCACTCCCCCAGATTTCAATCTTTTCCCTGGCCCTGCTGACCGCTGTATAAACCAGCTCCCTGGTCAAAACAGGAGACTTCTTGTCAGGCATAACCAGAATCACCCGATCGAACTCGGACCCCTGACTCTTGTGAACGGTCATTGCGTAACAACTTTCGTGCGGTGGAAGACTCAGCAAACTGACCGACCTTACTCCCTCTGATGCCCGGAAGAAAGCTCTCAAGTGTTCATGGTGCCCGGGGTCTCGCGCCACCACTCCGGTATCGCCGTTAAACAGCTCGAGCTGATAATCATTTCTGCTGACCATTATCGGCTGCGCCTGATGATAGTTCATCTTCCCGGAAAGGGTCAGATTTCCCACAACGCTCTTCCTGACAAAAGCGTTAATCCCGGCGACACCAAACGGGCCGTTTCGCAAGGCGCATAAAATCTGGAACTTCCCCAGAGATGCCAGGAGTTCTCCGGGGAGAGACTGTTCCGAAGTATTCCACCAGATTTCCCGAAGAATTTCTCGCAGCAACGATTCAATCTGGTCGGGGTTCGTACACTCGCGCCAGATAATCTCGGGACACTCTTCGTCATGTGCCAGCCGCAACACTTCATCACCGTTCCCAACATTTACCGCTCTGGCCAACCTGCCGACACCACTCTCCGCCGCAAATCGAAATCCTCTCCGGAGCCCCACCAGAGAATCGGCAAGACCGCCTTTTTCCTGTCCCGAAAGATCAAGATCATCAGTTTTTGCCAGAATCGTGGCCTCCGAAATAAAGCTCCTTGAAAAACAGTTCATCATCGAGCGGCAGCAGATATCACCAAAAACCGCTCCCGGCTCAACAGAAGACAACTGATCCCGGTCACCCAGGAGAACAAGCCTGCATTGCTCCGGAAGGGCACGGACCAGTTTCGCCATCAGAGGTAAATCGACCATTGACGCTTCATCGACCACTACCAGGTCATAGGGCAATCGGTTATCACCATGATATCTGAAATTCGGGGCATCTCTGATCACTCCCAGCAGCCGGTGGATTGTGGTCGCCCTGACCGGGATCCGGGATCGAAAATGACTCGGACTGTCGAGCAGACTGAGAGATTTGGCAATTGACTCCTGAAGCCTCATAACCGCTTTACCGGTTGGCGCAGTCAGCGCTATCCTCATGCCGCAATCCCCTGAACACTCAACCAGGAGTGCCATGATCCCGGCGACAGCCGTTGTCTTCCCGGTGCCGGGACCACCGATTATGCACGTTACAGATCTTCTCAGCGCGGAGAGAGCTGCCAGTCGATGCCATCTGAACTCACCCCCTTCGTCCGGGAAAAGACGATTCAGGATTTCATGCGGTGCGCCGTCACCATCTCCAAAATCACCTCTAGACCCTCTCTGCAGAAGAAACGAGACAATCTCCTCTTCGTATTCCCAATATCGTCTGAGATAAAGCCGCTCATTCTCAAGCACCAGCGGGGTTACGAGTTCCGTGCCGCTTCCGGCAACGACCGAATTGGCAATTTTCTCGTGCCAAACGTCGAAATCAGGGAGGCAAACATCCACTCCTCCAGCCCCCCTGATTTGCTGTCCGGCCCATTCCCGGAGATCTATACAACCATGACCTTCCCGGGTTGCCAGACTGACCAGCTCAGCAGCCGTTCGGATTTCGGGGTCTGTTTTATCCGCAAGCCTGGAAATAAGACTTCCAAAATAACGGTCGAGAGCATTAAAATTCAATTTTTGATCCATCGGCATGAGCCCTGGGTTTTATTCTTTATTATCAAGCATTCCTAATATAATTTATATGGAGATTCCACCTTACCTTTTGTAAGCTCCGGGGACAACACGGGACATCGAAAAACACTTATTAGGCAATATAATCAACAACTTGCCCCCACAAAAACTCACATCGAAACAGAGGAATCAACAGATCAGAAGTATCGCAACAGCAATCATAAACATATTGAATCATTCAAAAAAACAGCTTAACATTCTGCATGTTTTCTGATACAACATTTTCTGCGGTATTATTCAGCCAGAAGGGCATATGGCAAAATAACAGACCTTTTTTTTATGGATAACTGTTAAGGAGATTTTCCGTGACAGACTTTATTATTACAGCACAAGCGCAGGAAAAAGCCGGCAACCTGATTGTTAACGGCCTGATCAAGGCCGGGGTTCGAACAGCTTTGTTGATAGATTCCGCTGGTAACGTCCTGGCCAACTGCGGGCATGAGCAGCAATCTATTGATATCGATGCCATCTCACTTGCTGCCCTGGCCGCAGCGAGCCTGGCTGCCACCTCACAGATCGCCAAACTCATTGGTGAAGACGATTTCTCCCTTCTCTTCCATAAAGGGAAAAGCGGGAATATCCATTTCGGCAGAGTCGGTGAAGAATTGATTCTGATCACCATTTTCGGCGATGATGTCTCACTCGGTCTGATCCGCTGCAGGGTTGCAGAACTCGCCGAGTCTCTCGAGGACATATTTGAAGGGAAATAATGGCACTCATAGACCTTAGCAAAAAAGAAGTTCATTGCAAGGTGGTTTACTACGGCCCCGGACGCTGTGGAAAAACCACAAACCTCTTGTATATCCATGAAGCCATGGCTGAGAAAGACCGTGGTAAAATGCTTACTATCGACACCAAGGGAGATCGAACTCTCTTCTTCGATCTTCTCCCACTGAATCTGGGAAAAATATCCGGCTTTGACATCAGGATTCAGCTTTATACGGTTCCGGGGCAGGTCATGTATGAGGCAACCCGCGCCCTGGTCCTGAAAGGAGTCGATGGACTTGTTTACGTGGCCGACCCTCTGAAGGTTCGCCAGGAGAGGAACATTGAAGGCCTCGCCGACCTCAAGCGCAACCTGGAAAAGCACAATCTTGACATGATGAAAATGCCACTGGTTCTTCAGTATAACAAACGGGACCTCTGTGACACGCCGGTTCCGACCCTTACCATTGAAGACCTGGAAAAAGACCTGAATTCAGAACTTAAAACGGTCTATTTTGAAGCTGTGGCAACAACCGGCATCGGAGTGTTCGAAACTCTAACCGAAATCACCAAGCGAACTGTTCGGTATGTCGCGGAAAAACATCTGCTGACCAAGATCTAAAGCTGAGTTAAGCAGCTCGTCTGCTCGTATACGAAACTTATACCCGACGGGTATAAATCGCTGAGAAGGAAAAGACTCGGTTGTTACCGGATTAAAGTCTCTGCAAAAAAAAAAATTAACCCTCGGTTAAAAACCAAGGAGAAGGATCGATGACAGATAGGGACGAACTGTTCAAAGGTATCGACGATGCTACAGAAAACCTTTTTGGCCAGTATGTCGTAAAATCCGGGAAAACAACTATTAATGTCGGTGACAACAAACCTGAAGCACCCTCAACAAAACCTGCGCCAAAACCTGTCGCGAAACCATCTCCTCCGCCCCCCCCCGAACCTGAATTAGTACTTGATCTTGAGTCATCCTCTTCGGAACAATCCCGCGAGGCAATTCTCGACGAGATGGAACAGGCGATTCTGACCATCGACTGGGAGGTCAGCCCGGACAATATCAACCAGGCGCGGAACATTCTCGGGCGCCTGATCAAATCAACAGGACTCTCTCCTGAATCACCAGCCGGGCAGGTTGCCAGGCAGATGGACACCGTCCTGTCCTCAATGATCAAATCTCCCGAAAGCACTCCGGTATCCGCCCCGAGCCAGTTAAAAAATGCTCTCCAGGCCATCCGGGCCGCAATAAATAAGGGACCGCAACTCGATTCGGAGACCAGAAAGATGCTCTCGACTGCTCTTTCCGATCTTCATTCAGCCGTTTCCAGCAAAGTTGCTGTTCAGGGTCCGACTCCCAAGACAGCCCGGCCGACAATGCCTGAGACCGTCAAGTCGCCTGAGCCAAAGGAACCGCCCGTTCTTGAGATGGAGCTCAGTCTTGAATCAGACGAAGAACCTGCAGGAGGAGGCCCGTCAGAGCCGGTACCTACTGTACTGTCGCAGGTTTTACGAGGATACGCCCAGGCTCTAGATGTGGCGATCAGAAGAATTGCCCCGATGGAAAAGCTTTTTTCTGAGCGTCCCGGCATGGAAAAACTCTACAATGTCAACCGCCAGACCCGCGAAAAGCTCACCAACCAGCTGGAGCTTCTTGCCACGACCTTCTCTGCAAATTATTCAAAATACAGCGGTATCGGCACTGTAGAAAGCTGGCTTGAATCTCAGCTTGACATCCTGATTCCATGTGTAAAAAGGATGGCCAAGCTTGAAAAACTTTTCAAAAAAACATCAGGGTATGAAAAACTTCATGAGCTGACCGGCAAGATCAGAAAAGGACTCTCCGAACAGGAAGAGGCCATCACTGAAGCTGTTGGCGGCACCCCGACCGATCATCAGTTTGATTTGACCGGTGAGTACCCCACCCTGCAACCGGCCGACACCCCAAAGGCAGGCCCTCCTGCGGCAGTCGTCTCGATTTCAACAGATCCGATCGCCCTTGTCAAAGAATCCATTGAGCTTGCCATGAGCATTGAAATGGGCTCGGCATACAATGTGGTGAAAACAAGCCAGGATTTACGTGAGAATCTGGAAAGAGCACTCAAGGCCATGTCCAGTACTTCCTTTGTATCACCAAGCGCGGCTGCGGCCGCCAGCACCGCAATCATGGCCGCCCATAATGCCAAATGCCGTTGGGACTGGCTGTTAAAATCCACATGGGGAGGCCAGCTTGTCGGTTTTGCTCCTGAGCAGGTTGCCTACGAAGGTCATGCGACTTTTTCCGCAAAAGCATTCAGAGACAAAACCACCTTCCCGCTGAAAAAATTGAAATCCATGCCATGGACCAACCTGCAGAATCTGTTCAGTGGAGATCTTGCCGACGAAGACAAGGCCACTCTCAACTCCATGGAACTTGAAATTGCCCGTCCACCAGACACCTTCCCTGGTTCATCCCAGAAAAAACTCCATATGATCATCCTCTATACGAAAGGCAAAGGGAAAATCTTTCTTCTCGACTCTCCCACCGACCCCATTTCCGTTGCTGATGAAGGCCTATGGAAACCTGGAGTTCCCGGCTCCGACATTGCCGGAACCCTCACATTCTATGGGAGCACGATGCCGGTAATTTCTATAGATTGATGATTGCTTTTCTTCCGGCTGGAACTTTATTTCAGATGATGATACTCTGAAATCCTGGAGCACAAAGTTTGAAATCATTTCAGCAGATGGTGCTTATATGTCCACATCCGACCCAAAATTCGACCTGGATGCCAAACTTCTAGAAGCAGACCTTTACATGCAGCACGGGTTGCGTGAAAATGCAGCCGACATTTATAAAAGCATTCTGGCCCATATTGAAAATCAGGACCACCCCCGCCGGGCAGAAATTGAAAAAAAAGCACAGGCTGCATCCCCTGGCGCAGCACAGCCTCCCCCCACTGCAGCGCCACTCGGTTTCGAACCGGAACAACGTTACGAACAATGTCTTGGCCTCATCGAAGCAGGGTTCCAGGCAGACGCCATTGACGAGCTTAAGGTTCTTCTGGACCGGAATTACCGCCCGGGAGCAGTCAATGCCAAAATTGGAGAATGCCTTCTCTCCGAGGGTGAACCACTTGAAGCTCTGACCCACCTCAGAAACGCCTTGGCAGATCGCACTCTCTCTCAGGAGGAGAGGCTTGATGTCATGGACCAGTTGGCCTCAACCTATGAAATGACCGGAAATGTTCAGGAGTCAATCAACTCCCTCAAGTCGATTATTGCGGTCAAGCCAGACTTTCGCAATGCCCAGCAGCGTCATGATGATCTGGTCAAGAAAATTGAAAAATTCGAGCGTTATTATCATCTGTACAAGGAGCACCATATTACCGAGGAGCAGTTTGATCGGGCAAAACAGATCGCTGTCCAGCGAAACAAGAACTTTGAGTCGGTCCTGCAGAACGATTTTGAAATAGACAAGGCAGATATCGGCAATTCAATTTCCGAGTTTTTCAAGTGCCCCTTTGTCGAGTTCAGTGAACTCGAAGTCGGACCTCCACCCAAATGCCTGAAAACCCTGAAAGAGAATTTCTGGCGAACCAATAAGTGTATTCCCATCAGCGAAGATGGGAAAACCATCAGGATCGCTACGGAAGACCCCCATGACCCGACCATGAATGCCAATCTGCGTTCCATGCTGAAGGGGCATCTTCTCGAATTCGTGGTTTCTTTTCCGAATGACATCAACAAGTTCACCGATTACTTCCATGGCAAACATGACTCGTTGACGGATGAAAGCAGTGATGTTTTCGGCGAACTTGAGCTTGTCGAAGATGATCTTGACATGGATGCGGAAGACGCTTCCGAAGACTACGGCGGCGACGCCGAAGGGGTTGTGGTCAAGGTCGCAAACAGAATCATTGAAGAGGCTTACGCCCGTAACGCTTCGGATATTCATATCGAGTCTCTGGTCGGGAAAAGAGGGGCTCTTGTCAGATTCAGGGTCGACGGCGAATGTTCAAATTTCCAGACCATTCCCTTCAATTACAAAAAGGCCCTCGTTTCCAGGATCAAGATTCTTTCCCGACTTGATATTGCCGAAAAACGTCTGCCCCAGGACGGTAAAATCAAGTTCAGAACCAGAAGGGGGCGAAACATCGAGCTCCGCGTTGCCACTCTGCCGACTGTCGGCGGTAATGAAGATGTGGTCATGCGTATTTTGGCCGGGGGTGATTCCCTGCCCCTGAAGAAGATGGGGCTGCATCCCGACAATCTCGAGAACTTCAAGGCTCTGATCGAAAGGCCATATGGTCTGGTTCTGGTTGTCGGACCGACAGGTTCCGGTAAAACCACCACCCTGCATGCAGGACTTGGTTATATCAACCGGCCGGAGAAAAAAATCTGGACGGCGGAAGATCCTGTGGAAATTGTCCAGGATGGCTTAAGGCAGGTTCAGGTCCTGCCGAAAATCAAACTTGATTTCGCCAGGGTGCTTCGCGCTTTCCTCCGCGCTGACCCGGACGTAATCATGGTCGGTGAAACCCGTGATGAAGAAACGGCAAATACCGTCATTGAAGCAGCCCTCACCGGCCATCTGGTCTTTTCAACCCTGCACACCAACTCTGCGCCTGAAACCGTTACCCGTCTGCTCGGGATGGGAATCGACCCCTTCAACTTCGCAGACTCCCTGCTGGGTGTTCTCGCCCAGAGGCTGATCAAACGACTCTGCCCCCATTGCCGACAACCCTATCAGCCTGACCAGGAAGAAATTGACACGATTATCAAGGAATATGGGAATCATCCGACCAAGCCGCTCCAGCTCGAAAAAGGGGCAACCCTCTACCGTGCCCGGGGCTGTGTTCACTGTCAGAAATCGGGTTTTAAAGGGAGGCTTGCCATCCACGAATTGCTGATCACAGATGACAACATGCGCACCAAAATCGAGAAGAATGCCCCGGTGGCTGATATCCGCATGGCGGCCATGCTGGCAGGGATGAGAACCCTCAAACAGGACGGAATCATCAAAGTCATCAATGGAGACACGGACCTGCATCAGGTGAGCTCTGCCACGATGAAGTAGTGCCCTGAGCCCAGGATGCTAACCTGGCCTATTATACCTGCAAGGCCGTAAATGTCATGCAAGAGTCCAACTGCCTTGACTTTGTCACGCGCCAGAGAGTATAAATTACTCTCCAAATTATTTATCTGCTGAACAAACTACAATCCAGATTGTTAGGATTGGAACCGATAATCAACTATCGCAATAAACCAGAGGAACCGCGACCTGATGAATAAGATTCTGCTTGTTGATGATGAAAAGAATTTCCTGCTCAGCCTGGCTGATATGCTGAAAGCAAATGAGAATGAATTTGAAGTCGTCACTGCCGGAGATGGGCGGGAGGCGGCAAAAATTATCGATAAAGGGGGCATAAACATGGTTGTGACCGACCTGAATATGCCCGAGATGGATGGTTTTGAGCTTATGGCTCACATTACCCATGTCAACTCGGATATTCCGGTTATCGCCATGACTGCATACGGCACACCGGAAATGGAGTCACGGCTCATGAACATGGGCGCTTTCCAGTACATAGAAAAACCTATCGACTACAACTCCCTTCTCCATAAAATCAAGGAAGGCCTGAAATCCGGCACCAAAGGCCATGTTTCCGGCATTTCCCTTCCTTCCTTCATGCAACTTCTGGAACTCGACAAAAAAACCTGCACTCTTCATGTAACCAGTCATGAAGGTAAGGGAAGCATGTTCTTTCAACAGGGTGAACTGATCTCTTCAAAAACCGGCAAAATGGTGGGGCAGGAAGCAGCATTCGAGATCATCAACTGGGACAATTCGGAAATTGAGATCGAAAATGTCTGCAAATTTGATATTGCCAAACGAGACATTAACGTCCCGATGGGCTTCCTTCTCATTGAAAGCGCCCGGATGAAAGATGAAAAGAACAAGCCCAAGGAAGAACGGGAGAAAGAGGAAAAGATAGAACCAGCCACTGAGGCCCTCGAAGGTGTCGATTTTGACAATATTGGTTTCGCCACCAAGGAAAGTGAGGCCAAGAAGGAAACAGCCGTATCGACACCAAGCCCCAAAGCTGCTGCGGTGGCTCCTGAAGCAGAAGTCCGGAAAAGCCCTCTTGAGATCCTGTCAAACACTATCATAAATGCCAACGGTGTAAACCGGATGATCATCATATCAGGTAATGGCACCGTTCTGTCACATAATAATATTCCGGTCAAAGAGTTCGGGGCATTTACTGCTGCCGTCACGGGCGCTTCGATCAAAATCCGGAAAATACTCGGCTTCACCGGGCCCAAGCATATTGTTGTGAATCACTCAAACGGTGAAAAGATACTCATCATAGTCGGTGCCCAGGTGGTGGCGGGGATCGGTCTTGATTCCGATTGCGAGCCGGAGCCGATCTCCGAACTGCTGAAACCAACCGTTTCCAGGTTGCGAGCCTAAACGAAGCCATCATCAATACGCTTTAGAAGCTAACCATTACCAACGGAAAGAGATATGCAAGACATACTTAACGAGATCAAAGCGGTAGGTTCAGTAATCGGATCATATATTCATATCAATGGCGTTGCAGAAATCCATTCCGACCTCCCGAAAATATTCTTGAAAAAAATCAAGGAGGTCGGCCTTTCTGTTGACCGGGTCATTAAGGTTAATGAGTCAACAAGAATGCAGGCCAACAACATTGAACTGACCTACGATGAGGCAACCATTCTGATCAGGCCCATCGACATTGATGCATCCCTGATCACCTTCTGCGAAACAAAAGCCAACAAGAAATTGGTCAATATGACCACCGGGATGCTGGCTAATGAGTTGAGAGACGCGGTAGTAGCGATCAGAAAGGGTGGGACCACGAAAAGTGCCGCTCAGAAACCAGCCCCTGTCACCCAACCGGTTCAGCCCCCTGTTCAGCAAGCCCCCCCGGAACCGGTTCAAACCGCGACCATTGATGTCAACAAAATTCTGCACGGAGGACCATTGGCCAAAAACCTGCAGGCATTCCAGGATGCCCTGGCCATGGCAATCGGGCCCATAAGTGATATGGTCATGAAAGACACCGTCACCTCATGGGCAAGAGCCGGAGAGTGCAGCACCGCGAGGCTCCCAAATCTCGTAAACATGCTCTGCAAAGAGATCGACGACAGCTCACTTGAAAATGAGTTCAGGCAGGCAGTCGCAAATCACATGAACTGATTCCATAAAATCTTCTTTCACTCTTCGGGGACATGTTTTACGCCGACAAGCTGCTCAACTGAATCTTTTCACCCTGCGGGTATAAGTTTCGTACGAGCAGACAAGCTGCTCAACTCAGCTTTTCACCCTGCGGGTATAAGTTTCGTACGAGCAGACAAGCTGCTCAACTCAGCTTTAAAATGAAAGAAGTGCAATTGCAGATCCCTGCGGCAGATAGCGAACTACATGAGACTTCGAGCTTCGGGAATGCATTTTACTTTGCTGGTTCAAACAAAAAAACGGGGCGCAAAAGCACCCCGTTTTTTTTCATCACCTGTAACACTGCAGCTGGACTCTAATCGGTTCTGCTGAATCCGACCCTTCTGTTCAACTCCTGATTCTCGGGGCTTGTGTTGGGCACCTTCGGCCGCTTATGACCATAAGCGGCAACACTCAGCCGGTCACCTGAAACACCAAAATTCTCAAGCAGATAGTCCCTGACCGCCTCAGCGCGCTTCTTCGATACTTCTTCATTCTGCGGTGCATCACCGACATCATCGGCGTGTCCGCCAATCTCAAACCTGACATTTTTCATGTCCGGCCGGTTCATTGCCTGCCCTACAACAACAGACAGAACATCTAAAGCATCCTGCGACAGGGTGGCGCTCTTCTTGGAGAAAGGAACATCAAGACGAATGATGGGCGCCTCGGCATGAACCATCGGGGCAGGGGTTGGTTTCACTTCTTTTTTTGTTTCAGCCGGGGCGACTTCGACCGGTGTGACTTTTGCGGCAACCGCTTTCTTCAATGGCGGAGGAGGAGCAGGAGGCTCGTTCCCGGTCGCCTGTTTGTACTTGGCCCGGGCATCCTTCAATGACGCCTTGGCACGTTCGTCTGCGCTATCATGCTGCAAACCAAGCTGGTACGCGACCACTGCTTCCCGGTAGTTTTTCAGCAACATCTGGATATCACCGACACTGAAATATGCCTTGGCATATGAGGAGTCCAGTTCAACCGCCTTCTTATACTGATCGAGGGCATCTTCGTACTTGCGAAGTCTCTCCATGGTATAACCGTATTCATAGACAATGGCGACATCGTTCGGACACGCCTTGACCCCTTCACCGGCCATATCTTTCTTTTTCATCAGGGTCCGCTCTTTGCGGATATTATCGTACAACACCTTGCAGTCCGCAGAAAAAACGTTGCTGACGGCAACAAGCCCGACAAAATGGGTAACCAGAACCAACCCGGATATAACTTGGAATTTTCTCGTCATAATCATTTTCGTTTCAACATTTTGACAAGACTTATCCGCAAACGATCAATTGAGCGGGCAAGCGTCGCCACCTCATCCTTCATTTTCGATGTCAACAGACTCTTGTCAAGATTACGCCCGACGCTGACTTCTTCCGTTCTGTTGCAGAGTTCCATGATCGGCTTAACGATACGTGCATCCAGGAACAGCCAGATGGCGATCAGACCGAGAAGCATGGTTCCGGCACCACCGGCGAACAGGATCAACGCCTGTAGTTTGGCGGCCGCAACCGCCGGAGCCATTGGTACGTAAACAATGTAGGCTCCGAAAATATCACCAAGTTTGAAATTATTGTCAAAGCCTGCCTCGCCATACATCTCAATCATATCCTTGGGAGCCGTTGCCGGGTTTTTATGACATTTCAGGCAGTTCTCGGCATCCATCTTGATGGGCCGGGCCTTGAAATAGAAAAGCTCGCCTTTTCTCGTGGTTTTCCCGGTCTGCTCCTGAAGATTAATATCGCTCTTGAATTTGTTAATGACCGATTCTTCAAAAAGGTCCGCCTTGTTTGGCGGATGATGGGGCAGCAGGGAGGCCTGGCGGAACTCAAATCCTTTAAGCTCCTTGGCGTTGATCATATCAATGGTTCGCCGGGTGATACCGAATCCGGACTGAAGTTCCGGATAAAAGCGGTCTCTTTCAACCAGCTCAACAATCAGGGGGCGCTGCACCGCCATGAAGTAGGCCCGGCTCGCCTTGACGTAAGCGTCAATGATTCTGGCCTTGGTATCGGCATCTTTTAATGAATTCTGCATGCTGTATACGTATGCAAAATATCCTATACCGGAAAGGGCGAGCAGGCCAAGAATCGCCATCATGATAACGAACTTGGCCCTGATGCCCAATGCTTTGTGTAATTTGGCGACAGCCATTCAAGACCCCCTGTAGTTATTTTGGCTATAAATGTTCAAATAGCTGTATGAAATTAGTTTAGCATACCATGTTTGTCAAGCATGATAGCTTAAAGAACCTTTTATTTCCAGCACTTTACTATTGATGATACACAGGTTCCGAGGACTCGCCGTTTCCACCCGGAGGAGGACATTTGGGCATGGTCAGATTCACCGTTGTTCCTTTGTCCTTTTCACTGCTGATCGTGATCCCGCAATTCATCTGGGCGAGCATCTTCTTGGAGATGACAAGACCGAGTCCAGTTCCATGCGGTTTGGTGGTGTAGAACGGCTTGAAGGCATTTACAATGAGATCATCAGGCATTCCACATCCGTTATCCTTGATTGAGAGCAGAACCACGTCGCCAACCGCCTCACCGATTATTTTCAGGGTCGGGTTCTCCCTGCCGTCCAGGGCATCAAGGGCATTGGCAAGGATATTCATCGATACATGCTGCAGGGCTCTGGTATCGACACTGACCCAGCGTCCTTCCGGCAGAATGTCGATGTTGATCTGGATCTTTTTCTTCCTGACATCGGCACCGAGCAGCTGGGTCAGGCTTTCAAAAAACTCCTGGAGATTCACGGAAACCGTTTTCGGTTTTTCAAACATGTTGAAATTTTTAAAGGATTTCAGCAGAGATTCCATTTTTGCGGCATCATCCGCCATCCGATCAATATAAATCTTGATCTCCTCCTTGGAGAACTTTTCAAGATTGTTCTTCAGAACCGTGAGCGCCATCTTGACCGAATTCAGCGGATTGCCGATCTCGTGCCTGATCCCCGAAAAAACATAACTGATGTTGTTCATCATCTCGGAAGCTTCATCAATTGCCTCAAGCCTGCTCTGGTCGGTGATGTCCTGGATGATGACTGCCACATACTGGGAGATTTCCTGAAGGCGGTAGATGGTGTAGCCGAACGTCCGGTGATCGCAGTTCAGCATGGTCCTTTTACTGCGGGTCTTGCCGGGATTTTCAACCTGCTCCAGACCGCTGAACATCATCGAGTGCAGCTCTTCAAAATCACAGGAGGTATGCAGGAATTCAAGGATTTTACCGGCGTACCTGTTCCGGTAGAAAACCCGACGGTTGACCATATCAAGAATTATGATGCCGGTTTCGATATTCTCCAGTACCTGCGAAAAAATGTCGGCATCGGTGTAGACAGTCGCATCTTTCATTTGTCATCCTTAATAAATCTGGGCATAAATCTAGTTTTTTATATCTTTTTCAAGAGGTTATGTCAAATTCTGCCTGCGCCGACCAAAAAAATATCCCCCCTGATTCATCCTTGCCCGGCAGCCAGCAGCCGAGCCGCCTTTAATACCACTTTTACGTCAGGCACATCGTGGTAAATCCCATAATGTTGTCCACTATCATACCCCACTCCCCGCAGGAAAAGATAGTAGACACCGCCGAAGTGCTTTTCATAGTCATAGCCGGGGAGTCTCCGCTCAAGATAGCGATGCAGGGCAACGGTGTAGATCAGGGACTGAAGAACATACATTTCATGAACCATGACCTGATCCAGAACCGCTCGGGAATAATCTTCACGCCCATAGCCAAGATGGTTTGACTTCCAGTCGACAATGTAAAATCTGCCGTCATGGCAGAACATCAGGTCGACATAGCCCTTCATAAACCCATTCACCCGCTCCGGACATCCGGAAGAGTCCGTCACGCTTCTCGCTTTCCGAATCCCGAACTCTTCAGAGAGGAGAGCCGCCAGAGCATCGACATCAAAACCTGCGAGGGGAAAATAAAATTCCAGTTCATCAAGACGGTCCTTCCGGGTGATCTCGGCGAGGTGCATATTCTGCCTCCCTCCCGGCAGGGGGGTGTGCAGAACTTGAGTCAGCATGGAGTCAACCGCAGGTGACCACTCGGGGGCATATCCTGCCGCAACCAGGTACTTCCTGACCCAGGACTCGCGGGCGCCGGTGTCTGTCAGAGTAAAATCAAGATTTTCAAGAAGCGTATGGAGAAAAGTGCCCGCCCCCGGCCCCTTTGGAAAATTTCTGATATCCCTGTAAAACTGCACCCCGTCATCTCGATCTCCCGGCGCTCCCGGAAAAACGGCATACGCCTCACCCGGTTCATTCGCTATCCCCCTCGCGGCAATAGAACCAGGCAAATTTTCATCCCGGCCCCCCAACCTCTCCTGTTCATCTTCGGTTTCGGGAAGATTGAATCCCGCTGCCGGAAATCCTCGCCGCAGATATGGAACGCGAAGTTTATCGGCAAGGGAGGAGAAACTCGAAATCTTCCACCCGGAATCGATGAAACCGCTGAATTCCGGACACTCTCTCAAGGGTACGCTATCCGGTGGCTTTACCGGGAAGGCCGGAGCATCTTCAGCCAGGGTCCTTACCCGGATATTTTCCCCGGCCGCAGCCACCAGCCCGACAACATCAGCTGCAATTTCACTGTCGGCAAGTGTTTGCAGAATGGCAAATGAGTCTGGAGCACAATCATCACGCATCGCACCCTTCCGGTGGTGCAGGAGATACGCCAGAGCAGAGGTTTCCGCACCGTTGAACGGCCCCCAGAACAGATAGCAGCGCTGGACCGCCCGGGTCAGGGCAACATAGAGAAGCCGAAGGTTTTCCGCCAGCTCTTCAGCAAACGCGGCCTCTCTGCTGATCGCCAGATCGGCAGAGCCGATATCCATGATCAGCTCGAATCCGCGGCTCCGGTCATGGTAGAGAAACCCGTTGCTTCCGGCGACCATCTTGTTGTTCCTGATTTCCTTGAGCCGCGATCCCTCCCAGCAGTATGGGCAGAACACCACCGGATACTGGAGTCCTTTTGATTTGTGGATCGTGACGATCTGGACAAGCGCCGCGTCACTTTCCAGCCGCAGCTGGTATTCTTCAGGAACCCCCTGCCCGGTATCGGAAATCGCCTCCGCCAGATACTTGCATAGCCCTGTTATGCCGAGTTTTCTCTCAACTGCGGCGAGGTGCAGGATCTCGTGCAGATGGAGGATGTTGGTCACGCTCCGCTCACCGCCGGCCAACCTCAAGAGGCGGGGGCGGACCCTTTCCCCGGCGAGCAGAAAAGCGAACATCCCCCCGAAACCATGCTCTTTCCACCGGGTGTGATAGGATCTGAATTTCTCTATCCAGGTCGACAGCTCCTCCCCATCACCGTTCAAATGATCCAGTTGATACCCGTCCAGTCCGAAAATTCTTGTTGCCAGGGCAGCCCGCAGGGTCCGGTTGTCCCCGGGGTCTGCCAGCGCCTTGAGAGTCAGCAGCAATTCTTCCGCCTCCCGGGAGGCAAAGAGGCTTTCCGAACTGTGCAGAACGCTTGCCACCCCAGCTTCAGCCAATGCTTTCTGGGTTTGCCTGGCCTCATTGTTGGTCCTGACCAGAACGGCAATGTCCCCGGCGCTAAGAGAGGCCCCGCCAATAGTGGCCCTGCCCTCAGCCCCTGCCCCGAGCAGCCTGGTGATCTCGCCTACCAGCCAGGTGAGAATCCTTTTCCGGGCGACTTCCTTCCCCAGCAATTTGTCCGGATTGTCCCCGGCGAGCCTTTCCAGCAGCATCATCTGGAACGGCTCTTCCTGCCGTCCGTCAAGCAGGAGATGCTGGTGATCTTTCTCAACCGGCCACCGGGCATCCTCGAACGGAATTTCTGAAAAAAGAAACGGCCGCGGGTGTTTTGCAAAAAAAGCGTTGGTCGCGGTGATCAGACCGGGCACCGAACGCCAGTTATGTCCCAGGGTAAATCGCGACTTCACCTCCCGGACCGCCTTGATGTAGGCAAAGATATCCGCTCCCCGGAAACTGTAAATCGCCTGTTTGGGGTCACCGATCATCAAGAGCAGTGACTCCGGGCCGGAAAATATGGTTTTGAATATTTCATACTGGACCGGATCCGTATCCTGGAATTCATCGATCAGAGCAACGCGGTATCCGGCGCGCACCGACGCCGCGAGCTCTTCCCCTCCCTCACCTCTCAAAGCGAGGAACAGATCCTTCAGCAGATCATCAAATGAATGACGCCCTCCCTCCTCCCTGCCTCTCACAAGCTCCCTGCGTACATACCGGAAAAGCTCACTCTTAAGGGAAATGATATACAGCTCATAGAGATCGACAACCGCATCCCGACTCTTCATCAAATCGTCGCACTGGCTGAAAAACCGATGTTCCGGGGGGGAACATCCTTTATTCATCGATTGACGGAGCGACGAAAGGGTAAATTTATGAAAGTTATCAAAGAGATCAAGATTCGGAACCGCGCCGGCAGCCAGCCGGTCGAGAAGAAGAATCCAGCCCGGAATGCTCTTCAGCGGATACTTTTTCCGGTTCAGCCCCTCATCCGCCAGCAGGATCCCCGGAACCTCATCTCTGACAAGAAGCCATTGCGAAATTGTGGATTCATATATTCCCGTGAAATCATTTTCGGCGGCTTCGATTTCCCGCTGCAGCTCCTGCCCGTCAACTTCCGGGATGATCCGAATGTCATCCCGGGCGTAATAGGCGCCCAGAAATTTTTTCAGCTGCTCGGGAAGAAGCCTGTTCAGGCAATAGGTGGCAAAAAGCAACGATGTCTTGTAGAGTTTTTTCCGGAAGTAGTCCTCGGCGATCTCCCGGACAAACGCCTGTTGATCGGTGATCAGCTCCGAATCAAGGAGCAGGCCGCATTCCAGAAAATTGTCTTGAAGAACCCTCTGGCAGAAACCATGAATCGTAAAAATCGGCGCCTCATCAAAATTCTGCAGGGCGCTATTCAACAATCGCGATGCTGCCGGATGATCACTTGCCGCCTCGGTCAGCGAGGCGATGAAACCGTCCTTTGCCTGCCCGCCGGCAAAGGCCAGGCCGGCCTCGACGATCATCTCCCTGATCCGGGCCTTCAGATCCGAAGCCGCCGCCTCGGTGAAAGTAACAACCAGAATCTCTTCAATGGGGTGTCGATATTCGACAAGCATCCGGACCACCAGCCCTGATATGGTATAGGTCTTGCCGGTGCCGGCGCTGGCATCTATCAGGTGGGCTCCGGTTGCAGGGGCCTGCATGATCTCAAAACTGCTCACCGACGCCCCCCTTGCTCAAGAAGCGGTCCGAAAAACCTGATGGCGATCTCCGCAAACTCACGGTCGAAGGGATCCGTCTCACGAAAACAGAGCTTGTAATAAGGGTCCCCGCCCTCTCCTCTTGAAAAATCGCTGCCCCGCCAGACTTCTTTTGCCCGGGCAAAAGCGGCCTCTTCACCTTTTTCAGCCAGCTTCTCGGCAAAAGCAAATGAGGCCTTCGGGAAAAAACGTACTATCTTTCTGGTTCCGTCCCGGTAAATTTCAAGCAGCTCGGCGAGAATTTCCCGGCTGTTGTCAACTGTGTCGAGCGTAAACGTTTTATCGATGCCGACCACGACAGTCTGTCTCTCTTCACTCTTCCCCGGCAGACAGTTGAAAAACAGATGCTTGAGCCATCCGGAGACCCGATCCTCGGCAGTGATGGCGGCAAAGCGGTAGATAACCTGTCGGCCTGTTTCACAATCGGCGATGAGACTTCCCGTGACCCTCCATCCCCCTGCCTCGACCACCCGCTCCTCCGCCTCCGCGTTTGCAGCAGAACGGTAACCCTTGACCCTGTCGGCCATTGCCGACACCTCATCCCTGAGTCTCGCGCTTTCCGCCCGGCCGACACTCCCGTGGGGCAGAATGCCGCTCAACCTCAGAAGATCAAGGCTGTCATCAGGAGCGCTCCCTGAAAGGAGTTTGTCCAACAGCCAGCTTCCCGCCTGGTATCTGTCCAGACCCCCCAGAGAAAAGCTCTCGCTACTCTCAAAATCATGGCCGTTCCGGTCGATTTCCAACCCGAGCCGGTTGCGGCAGAAATATTCCGCCGGCCTTCTGAAAAACCTGAGCAGAGACTGAAGATCAATCTCATTCCCGATATCGGGCGGCAGCGGAAGATCTCCGCAGAGCAGGGGCGCCGCAGGCACGCCTGCAGACAGCGCCGATGCCGCCCGATATCCGTCTTTTCCATAACTGATCAGCCGGGCATCGCTGCCATCGAAATATTTTCTGCTGAAGCCATGCATTGGATGACGAAGAACCGGATCAGCCCGCCCGTTTCCCGCCTGGTCCCGGCAGGGTTTCAGACCGTCGAGAAGTTCACTCACCAACGCCGATGGCAGTCGCGTCCCGCCATCCTTGTTGGATTGCCCGACAAAGCTGATATACAGGATCTTTCTGGCGGAAAGCAGGGTTTCCAGAAACAGATACCGATCGTCATTCTTTTTCGATCGGTCACCAAGCCGGGGGTTCGCCGCAATCAGGTCAAAACCTGGAGCGCCGCCGATTCTCGGGAATGCCCCTTCATTCATGCCCAGCAGACAGATACATTTGCACGGCACGGCCCGCATGGGCAGTAGTTCACAAAAAGTGACTGCTCCGGTCAGAAACCCGGTCGACAGCCCACCTTGTGCAAGGTCATGGTCGAGGCAGGACCGGACCACATCAAAATCCAGAAGCTCCCGGTACTCAGCCCCAGCCTGTTTTTCAGCCAGGGAGGCAATGACCCTGACGAGAAGAGAAAATTCCTGTTGCCGGTCAATTTCCGGTTCAATCATTTCCTGCAGCAAATCCGCCAGCAGTTCCGACCAGCCGGCAAGATCTCTTTGTTGCCGGATTTCACCGGTGAAGAGAAAGAGCTTCTCCGTGAACTCGATGAACCGGCCCAGAATCTCGCTCTCATTCCCCTCAATATTGTCGGCGGGGAGAATGTCGGCAAAGACCCGGCTGCCGTTACCCGCCATTGCATATCCAAGCAGGAGCCGGTCCAGACCCTGGCGCCAGGTGTTGTCAACAGTCCCGGGCAGACCCATTTCGACCTTGCTTTCCGGGTCAATCCCCCAGCGCACATTCACATCGGCAAGCCAGCTCTCGATCCTCGCAAAATCCTCGCCGGAGAAACCGAATTTCCTCAGCACCGCATCATGCTCAAGAATTCCAAGAACCCGGCTGACCTCAAAGCGGCTCCTTCCGAGGTCAAAAATATCCTGCACGGCGCGCACCAGAACACCTTCATTCCCGAGTTTGCGATCGGCAATGCTGTAAGGGATGGCCACCCCTTCTTCGGGAACGGAAAACACGGCCTGGATCAGCGGACTGTACGCTTCGATATCCGGCATCATGACCAGAATATCGCGCGGCCGAAGATCCGGATCATCGGCGAACATCTTCAGGATCTGATCATAAAGCACCTCCAGTTCCCGCATCGGACTGTGGCACGAATGAAACTGGAGAGACCCGTCACCTCCGGTCAGTCCACACTCCCCATCCGGTCCGGACCTGAGATGCAGGATATCCGCCTGAACCATTTCAAGCGCCGTCGCCCCGGAACCTTCAGCAACGGGATCGACAAACAGGTCATGCTCCTGCCACTCCCCGCGTTCGTGGAGCAGGGTGATCAGTTCACGGCCCTGCCGCCCGGTTGAAGCCAGCAGAGAGTTTCCTTCGACCAGGTGGAGTTCTTCCGGTTCCCGGTTGAAGCCGACGGCAAGTTTGTTGATCCGTTTCCCGGAAACAATATCGTCCCAGTATTCCCGACAGGGATTCATGAAGAAAAAATGAATATCAACCGTTGCTGAAAGGGCCGTCATAATATCGAGATGATATGGCGGAATCGAGGAGAGTCCGAACACCGAAAACCGCCCCTGCGCAAAAACCCCTGCCGCGGTGCCGTTATGGATCGCCGCCAGACAACGTCCGTGCAGTCCGGCACGGTGGATCACTCCCCGCTGGCAGTCGTCCCTCCCCTGCAGATACCGCCATAAACGGGCCTGCCAGTTGCTCTCCGCCCCACGTTCCCAGGCGAGAATCATTTCCGGCCGATAAATGGTATACTGGTCATAAAGGTCGGCCAGGCGACCTGCCAGGCGGAACATCTTTACGCCACCGGCTCCCTGCAGATAGCGTTTCAGGATTTCGAAACCGGGTTCGGAAAGAAGCGGCGGCAGCACCTTCATCAGCTGCCATTGCAGAATATCCCGATCAAAAACTTTCGAAAAATCTTCTCCGCCAAGCACCTTGCGAAACACCCGGTCAACAAACTGGTTCGGGAACGGGCAATCGAGGTTCGCGCAGATTCCGGTTTTCCCCGCAATCTGCATGGAAAGCCACCGGGCCATCCCCCCGCTCTGCAGGACAACTGTTTCCGGAAGCATGGGGGGCAACGGGTCGTCGGTGACCAGACGACTGAACGCATCAGCGAGAATCTCCAGACGGTTACTGCTGTATAGATGAAGCGCCATGAGCTGCCCGATGCCTGAAAGATTTATTGAAAACCACGTTCCCCTCCGCTCTCCTATAGAAATATTTTCCCCTGATCATCTCAAGAAGAATTTCGGGTTCTGCGAAGATGGATGACTCATTTTTATTCCCTTGCAAGCCAATCCGCCTGGATGTAGAATTGCTCGTTTCCCCTCTGTGGTTCATGTGCAGAAAAAGAAGGCCGGCTGCGACAATTTATGAATAACAGATCTGAACCTGCAACACACAAGATATCCACCAGACAGAAGCTTCTCGATTCCCCTGTCCACATTCTGCCGCTCTCAACCCGCAACAGCAACAAACTGGTGCAGATGGGGTTTAAAACAGTCAGGGAGGCATTCCGGGCGGCTCTGGCCGGCCGCCTTTACTCCCGCAAACTCGGAGGAGCCGATTTTGAAAACATGGTGCTTGAAGCGGGATGCACCATCCTCGGTCACCCGGTATTCAACCGAAATACTCTGAAATCCTTCCACCCCCTTGATTGCGAAAATACATTTGCCGACGTCCTCTGCCGTTTCAGCGGTCAGGAGATTGATCTGAACCACGATTTCATGCCCCGCTCGGTCAGGGATATCCTCCTCCCTTCAGCGATGCACAATACCGTTGAGGCCTGCGGCATAAAAACCCTGAAAGACCTGCTGCTCTTTCCCGCAAAAGATCTGGCCCTGATCGATGGAGATACCGACACGAGTCTCGGCCCGTTTCTGGCGCATGTCTTCGACTTCATTTTTATCCTGAATGGCCGGAGCTTCGACTGCGTGGCTACCGGCAATGCACTTTTCAGGCAGGATGAAGCGGGCAGCAGTATCCAGCTTGCCGACCCATCTTCCTTGAGTGACTGGCCCCATGAAGAAATGCTCTCTGAAGGTTCCGCCTTTCTTGAAGAACACCCGCCTGAAACAATATTATTCTTCAGAAATGCCGCCGGGGCGATCTTCACAAACGGTGCCGGCGCCGCTTCCGCCTGTATCACCTTCACCCAGCCCCGGTCGGCTGGCCGGCACAGCTTCGAATTCAGCGACGGGGCCTGTGATCTCTGCCCCAACCCTCGGAACCAGAGAAAAAAATGCTGCCATGTCGCGGCCCTTGCCCTCCGACTGCTGCACGGGGATGATTCTTCCGGCGACATCCGGGAGCCCCTGCCACTTTTTTTCATGAAAACCCCCTGGCCGGTCATCGCGCGGATTCTCTTCGAGATGTTCGGGCACCGAAACGATTCAGGGGCGACTGTCTGCATGCAGGACAACTCCTGGCAGCTGTCTATCCCGGGACCCGGCAACACCCGATATGCCCGGATGAATTTCGATGCGAAAACCGCAGGCCTGGCCGGGGCCCTGTTCGGTGACCGCCTGAACTGGCACACCCCTCCACCGGAACTCCCCGACCCGGCAAGGGTTGTCAGGCTGCAGCAAAAACTTCTGGAACTCGGCAGAAATGAAGCCGAAGCGGAGCTCAACGCTCTCGGTAAAAGGACTCATGGCCAGGAAAGGGACGAATCGGTCTGGATGTGGCTCGCCTCCAGAATGTGCCAGCAGATCGACCCGAAAAATACCAGCCTGGAAGGACCAGGAACCGACACCCTTTTCACCTTCAGCGCCTCCGGAGGAAAAGCAGGAGAATATTCCTTCCGGATGACCGTCCCCAGGGCAAAGACCCCGGACCTCGTTGATGCCCTGGCCAACTGCGGCAAGGGAGAGATTCTTCTTCCCGCCGCCATGGCGATCACCAGGATAACCATGGATGAGGACGGCGCAATCCTCGTTTCCCCACAGCTCGCCCTCACCGATGGCCGGATTCTCGCCAGGTCCGAACTGGAGGAACAACTCTACGGCCGATATTATTACCTCCCCGGAGAAGGATTCCTGCCCGTAAAAGAGCAATCCTCTGAACACACTATTGCGGCAAAGAAAAACCGGCCCCGGAAATTTTCCGCCGATCTGGTCCCCGGAATGATCGAAACCCACCGGGGCGTTTTCACTGCCCCGGAAAACGAGATTGATCCGGATCTTACAGAACTCAAGATCCAGGAGACACCTGATGTCCTGGAAGTAAGCTCCTTCTCCAGTGATCTCGACTGGTGCTATCTTTCCGGCTCATACGGCATCGGCAACCGCCGGATCTCGCTCACCGAACTGCTGAACGCCAGAACCGACAACCGAAAGTATCTCCCCGCCGAACGGAACTGGCTGAAACTAAACGACAGCGCCCTCTCCTGGTTTCACAACCTGGGAGAGGAGCGGCTCTGGGCGAATGGGCAGACGGGAGATAAGGGGGTCCGCCTGACCCGCAGGGAAATGCTGATGCTCTCGGCGATCATCCCCGACCTGCAGATGGCTGAATCGGCCAGGGGGCGGGATCTTCTTGACCAGCTGCTCCAGACCGACCGCTGGATCGAAAACGACAACCTTGCCGGCATGCCGGAGCATCTCAGAAAGTACCAGAAACATGGCGCCGCCTGGCTCAACCAGATTTATCATAACCGGCTGGCGGGCATCCTGGCGGACGACATGGGCCTTGGCAAAACCCACCAGGCCCTTGCCCTGATGAGCATCATTCTCAAAAGCGGCAACCTGAAGGGCCGGTTCCTGGTGGTTTGCCCCGCCACGGTGGTGCCCCACTGGGCTGAAAAGATCAAAGCCTTCTTCCCGGACCTGACGTACTATATCTATCATGGCAGCCGCCGGGACCTGGTCAAGGCCAGTCAGAGCAAAATTTTCATCACCACCTACGGCATCATGCGGCGTGATACCAAGGCCCTCTCTTCCTGGGAATTCGAGCTGATCTTCTTTGATGAGATCCAGCAGGTAAAAAACAAAAAGACCGACGTCCACAAAGCGGCCTCGATGCTGAACAGCAAGGTGGTGATAGGCCTGACCGGGACCCCGCTTGAAAACTCGGTCTATGACCTGAAAGCGATCTTTGACATCTGCCTGCCCGGATATCTGGGAAGTGACCATGATTTCCGGACCAGATTCGGCGACCCGATCGAAGAAGACAACAGTTCCGAGGCCAGGGAGTCTCTTACCAGAATTATCAACCCCTTTCTCTTACGCCGGACCAGGGAGCAGGTGCTGATTGAACTGCCGGAAGTCATTGAGGACTTCCGGATCTGCAAACTGAGCGAAGACCAGATCAGTCTCTACCGGGAGCTGATCAGCGGCCGCGGCCGGGAGATCCTGGAAATGGTTTCCCCGGAACAGGGTGCGGGCTCCCTCCCCTATATGGAACTGCTGGCGGTAATCAATTACCTGAAACAGATCTGCAATCACCCGTGCCTGATAAAAAAATGCACCGATCCCGACCGTTTCCGGAGCGGCAAGTGGGACCTGTTTCTCGAACTGCTGCACGAGTGCCTCGACTCTTCGATGAAAGTCGTCGTGTTCAGCCACTACACGAAAATGCTCGACATCATTGAAACATATCTCGCCAAGAACCATATCAGCTACTGCAATCTGCGCGGGGACATGCCCATCAGCCAGCGCCACGAGATGATCCGGAAATTCAATTCCGACGATTCCTGCAAGGTTTTTTCCGCAAGCCTGCTCGCCGGCGGGGTCGGCGTCGACCTCACCGCCGCCCAGGCGGTTATCCATTACGACCGCTGGTGGAATGCGGCGCGCGAAGATCAGGCCACCGCCCGGGTACACCGGATGGGCCAGAAGAACGTGGTCCAGGTCTTCAAGCTGATCACCGAAGGGACCCTTGAGGAAAAGATCCACACCATGATCACCCGAAAGAGAGAACTGGCAAACCACATGGTCCGCGAAGATGATTCGGCGATCATCAAACGACTGAGCCGCGAGGAACTCATCGACCTCCTCTCCTCCGCCCCCTGACCCTGCTGAAACGAAATCCCCCGATACCGCCTGTTGCCCCGCCCTTTTTCTTGTGTATTCCGGGCTCTGTCAATATAATGGTCTCAGTGTCTGATAACCTATCGCCATGGCAGAGGATAGCAACCATTGAAAACTCCCCCTACCTGCGTCACCCCGAAAGGGTGCTTTGTCTTCGGAATCCATAAACCTTCCTTTACCGTCGAAAATTACCGGGCAGGTGACGGTGTCGAGCAGCTTGGCGCAAAAGGGGATGGAAACGCGATCGACAATTGCCGCAATTACCCGCCGGGCAGGGTGGTTGAAACAGATGCCCCCTGGATCTATGAAATCCCCAACCCCTTTCCTTTCCGGGGGGTGACCTTCATCAAGAAGGACTGGGCCGATGCGCGGGCGAAAAACCCCTCCTCGATCCGCCTGCCCGCCCGCCGGGAGTCCTCTCTTTCCGAAAGCCTGGCAACGATCCTCGGGAACAAGGATCCCGAAAGTCTCGCTGCCGCCTTTGCCGGTCTGCCGCACGCCATGCTCCTGGCCGCCGCCACCACCTCAACCGACCCGGCCGACCTTGTCCGGCTCGCCGAAATTTCCTGCGCCATCATCCATGACCCGGTAAGTCACGAACCGACGGGCATTCTCTTTCAGGACCGTCCCGGGCGGGAACCCTCCCCGGAAGTCTTCGACCACGCTCTTTTTGAGGCCCTGGTGAACAACCCGTTCCTCCCGGACAGCTACAAGAATATCATGGTCCTGAAGCCCGGTATCCAGGGGGGGAGTGAAATAGTCGGCGAATACACCTCGACGGGCGGCGGCGGGAACCATGTATTCGAGTACCTGCGGCGCAACAGCTATATCGGCTGGGGTCATTACGCCGCCAATATGGCAAATGACGCGGTGCGCTACGCAATCAGCGATCTTGACCGGAAAGACATGACCGGCCTGCGACATCTTTATTATCAGCGCACCTACTGCAGGCTGGCTGAAGATCTCGGGTTGACCCCGGAAATTCCGCAACTGCCGATGCCCGAAAGCGCACTTGAAGACCTCCGGCTTGAAATTCTGCGCACCATTGCCGACAAAGGTGCGGGAACATTCACCGCCACCCTATGGGGCTGGAATTTCGGCTTTGACTTTGCCCCGAGCGGATATCGCCTGCATGCCTCGCATCAGCAGATCCATCAACAGTACGCCCTTGTTCCGGCTCTGATCGCAGACCAGAATCAAACAGATTTTAAACCCTTCAGCTGCGGTGACCTGATCGCGGATTTCTGCACCGCCTTCCTGAAAGCCACCGGAAAATTCTTCTTTGCCTGCTACCTCGAAGCGATCCGATCAAACTCCCGGACCGACGGCCGCCAAGACTTGCCGGCAAGCCTGATCGTTTTCGAAGACGAACATGTCATCCTCTTCGTGCCCAAGGCCCAGACTTCTCAATGGGAGCTTCAGCTGATGTGCTTACAAGAAACGGGCAATATCCTGGAATGCAACACCGCGACCCGCAGTTCGCTTGACCGGGGCATCCTTGCCGCCCAGAAAACTCTGGCCGGAATGGGTGCCGGAATGGTCACCACCATTGAGTACGCCAAAAGACTCGACTCCAATGACAGCGACCAGCGGCTCTTGTACTCATTTCTACCGAAACTCCCGGAATCTCCGGGCGCCTTCAGTGAAGCGCAACTCCGTTTCATCAACGGCCATTATCCGGAAGATTTCGCTGAAGCCTGCCGCCTCTCACTCAACAGGAACCCATCATGAATCTGACCGACCACGAGGAGTTGAAAAAATACCAAACCTTTTATCCGGCGGGGAGCGTCATCTTTTCCGAAGGTGATCAGGCCCGTGACCTCTATGTTCTCGATTCCGGCCGGTTGGACGTGGTGAAAGGCGGGAAGAAGATCAGCGAAATCAAAGAACCTGATTTTTTCGGCGAGCTCTCATTTCTGCTCGGAACGGTGCGGATCGCCTCGGTAGTCGCGGTTGAGGATTCGCGGGTGCTCCGTTTCCCGAGCGACGAAGTGAATACTTTATGGCGGCAGTACCCCGAGTTCGGTGAACATCTGGCGAAGATCCTGGCCAGGCGCCTCCATGACACCACCAACATCGCCCAGGGGTTCAGGGAATTCTGCGACCGGATGCCCGATGCGGTGATCATGACCGACACCAGACATCGGGTCCTCTCCTGGAACCGCGCTGCGGAGAAGCTCTACGGCAGGAGCTGGACGGACATGCGCGACAAACCGATTGAAGAGGTCTATGACAATCAGGCGGCCTTTCACCAGTTCATGGCCGAATTGCCCGACCATGGTGTCATGAGCGAAAAAACCCTGAAAATCAACCATCCGGAAAAAGAGTGGTTTTTCGTCTCCACCAGCACCACCCTGCTCAAGGACCCCCATGACAACATCCAGGGGTATCTGTTTCTGAGCCGTGACGCGACCAGCCAGCAGCAGCTCGCGGTCAAACACCGCCGGATCAAGAACTGGCTTCCCCTGCTGCTGCTCGCGGTGGTCATTCTTTCGGGCTGGATTTTCTGGGAACATCTCTCCCCCGCAAAATCCCCCGGCATCGAAACCGCCCACAGCCCCATCGCCTTCCAGACCAGGCTTGCTGATGACATCAAGGCCCTTGAGCTGGCTCTTTCCCCGTTGCTTGGGCAAAATTACCAGAAAAATTCCGGGATGATTCTTGCGGAATATTTCGCCCGCTATCAGCCTTCCCTGGTCGGCATTCCCGGGCTGATGCTCCTTGACCGCAACCGGAAAGTGGTCACCGCCCACACCCCTGCTCACCCCGAATGCTCGACCCTGATCGGCAAACCTTACGACGGCACGAGATACCCCGGCGAGAATGGCAATACCAACGGGACTCTGGCGATTTATCTGGCAGAACGGCCCCCACAGGCCGGAGGCAGAAGCATTGAAGCGGTGGTGGCAATCAGCGACCGGGCCGGAATCAATCAGGGCTGGCTGGTTTTGCGCCTTGACACGGAAACCATCGAGAAAAACTTCTCCGTCACCATCAAGGAGATCGCCGCAGCGTTGTAGTCTTGTCCGCCAGGCTCACTGTCATCCTTCGACAAGCTCAGGATGTGCGGAATTGCTATTACACTGTATATCAGCCCCGGTCACTGCCGTCCTTCCATAGCCCATCAAAGCCCGCTCATCCTGAGCTTGTCGAAGGATGGCCCAACCCCGGCCCCGCTGCACATCGAAGTTGGCATTAATAAACAATATAGGCAGGTTACCTCATATACCAAAACCCGGACTCCCTTGCGCTGGGAATCAGCTGAATCCTTCTCCCCGGATCCAATTTCGGAACGCCCACCCTCTTCTTAATTCACCGCAGAAACCCTCTGCCTGTTGACCGCCTGCATAAAAAAAGCTATTTTGTCCCCTTCCTGAAAAAATTCAGGATTTAACGATGCCAGCAAGGAACAGACACCATGAATAAAGATGAGTTGCGCAGCTCGTCTGCTCGTACCGATAAGCGAGCTTGCGAGACATCGAGACTGGTACCCGAAGGGTGCAAAAAAGGCTATTTCGGACAATGGGGCGGAGCATTTATTCCCGAGGTTCTCTACGAGACCTTCCGGGAACTGGACGAATCATTCGAAAGTGTCCGGAACGACAAGGCTTTCTGGGACGAATATGTCGCCCTGATGCAGAACTACTCCTGCCGTCCCACCCCGTTGACCAAAGCTGAGAATCTCTCCAGACATTTCGGCGGCGGAACCATCTACATCAAGCGTGAAGACCTGAACCATACCGGGGCCCACAAGGCGAACAACGTGATGGGCCAGGGGCTGCTGGTCAAACGGATGGGTAAAAAACGGGTAATCGCCGAGACCGGCGCCGGCCAGCATGGAGTGGCCACCGCCACCATGGCCGCCCGTTTCGGATTTGACTGCACGATCTACATGGGTGAGGAAGACGTGGCTCGGCAGCGGCCCAACGTCTTCTGGATGGAGAAGCTCGGCGCGACCGTGGTCCCGGTGACCAGCGGTTCAAAAACCCTGAAGGACGCGATCAACGAGGCGTTCCGCGACTGGGTCACTTCGATGGATGACACCCATTACGTTATGGGCACGGTGTGCGGGCCGCACCCCTTCCCGGAGATGGTCGCGTGGTTTCAGTCGATCATCGGCATCGAGGCAAGGGAACAGATCTTGGCCCAGCACGGCTCGCTTCCGGCCCGGGTCTTTGCCTGTGTAGGCGGCGGCTCGAACGCCATGGGAATCTTTCAGGGATTTCTTGCCGATCCGGAAGTGCAGCTCATCGGCGTGGAAGCGGGCGGCCATGGCTTAAAATCAGGTCAACATGCGGCCCGCCTGGCAGGCGAAGACGCTTCCCCGGGGGTCGCCCAGGGGTACAAGACCATGTTCCTGCAGGACGATGACGGCCAGATGCTGGACACTCACTCCGTCGCGGCCGGACTCGATTATGTCGGGGTCTCCCCGATCCTTGCCGACTTAAACGATAAAGGCCGGGTGCGCTTTGCTGCCGCAACCGATCGGGAAGTGATGGAGGCGCTCGAACTCACCATCAAAAAAGAAGGGATCATCCCGGCCCTCGAATCATCGCACGCCTTTGTCCAGGCCTACAAGGAAGCGCCGGAAACAAAGAAGGATGAGGCAATCATCATCAATATGTCCGGCCGGGGCGACAAGGACATCTTCACCATCGCCCAGGCCTTCAACGACCCGTCCTGGAAAAAATTCATCATCAAGAAAGGTCAGGAATATGCAGCTCAATGATTATATAAATAACGCCCGGAAAGAGAAGAAGATCCTGCTCATGACCCATCTGGTTCTGGGCTATCCTTCGTTTGCCGTGAACCGCGAGGTGATCCGCCAGATGGTCGAGAACGGGGTCGAGCTGATCGAGATGCAGATCCCCTTCTCGGAACCGGTTGCCGACGGGCCGATGATCCTGAAGGCGAATCAGGACTCGCTAAGCGCGGGAACCAGAGTGAGTGATTGCCTTGATTTTGCCGCCGAGATCACCCGGACCCACGACATCCCCTTCCTGTTCATGACCTATTACAACATCATCTTCAAGTACGGGGTGGAGGCGTTCTTCAGGAAAGCACAGGAGATCGGGATCAGGGGTTTCATCGTCCCGGACATGCCGCCGGAAGAGGGGGAGGAATTCCTGGCCCTGGCCGATAAATATCAGATCGCCCCGATCCTGATCTTTGCCCCCACCAGCACCGATGAGCGGATGAAGGAACTCGCCGCCCATGCCAAGGGATTTATCTACTGCGTCGCCCGGCGCGGAGTAACCGGCAAAGAGACGGAATTTGACGCGGACTTCAATGACTACATCGCCCGCTGCCGCAAGGCCACCAATCTGCCGCTGGCGGTGGGCTTCGGGATCAGCAACCGGAACGACGTGAAATACCTGACCGGCAAGGGCGACATCGCGGTGATCGGCACCAAGACCATCCGCCTGGTGAATGAAGAAGGAGCAGCAGCGGTCGGCCCGTTTATCGCCGGACTGCGACGCGGCTGACGCCGCGAATTAAAAATGTAAAGCGGTAAAGCGTAAAGCGAATAAAGTAAAGTAAAGCGTAAAGCGTAAAGTAATAAAGTGGGACGATCCTAAATAACTAACAAATTATGACAAAGTGAATTTGTTCTGCTTCACGAGCTTTTCGCCTCTTTCCACCGCATAGCCGATGCCGGGGACACTCATTCCGAATGCGCGAGCTAATTCCGTTAATGAGATCCCGAGTTCCCTCGCAGCCCAGAAGCAGACAAGACTTCTCGCCTTCACTTTACGATCTTTGCGCCCTGGAGAATATATCTCTTCAACGTCTATCCCAAAAATTTCCGCAGCCCTTTCAGCTAGACGAGGCAAATCATACCCAAGGGACCTCAGTTTATAGCGTCTCTCAAGGGCTTCTTCTGCTTGAGAAAGTGCAGCTTCAACAAAATCTGATTCTCCCAATATCCGCTCGTCGCCCATGCTATGGTCTCGCGCCCCGGACGTCAGGCGTTTAACTTCCTTCCAACCACCGAGACTTCGCACCAGACCGCCGCCAACCAATTCCGTCCGGCGTCCCTGTTGAAGTCCTTCTTCCATATATGAACGGTAGGCAAGACGCGCGGCGTGGTACGTTTTGTTGAATGAAGAGAGAACATAATCCGTTCCTTGCCATGCTCTCGAAACCAGACCCATGAGCGCACTATGACCACAGTACGGATATCTATCCAATTGCTCAATATCGGTGACCAGCCCGGCCCGAATGGGATTCAAATGAATATAACGAACCAGTTCCTTGAGATAGACTTCCTCCTGGCACACAATTGATTTGAATCGATTCTGAAACAGCTGACCATGACGCTTATGACGCCGATTAAAGCTGATGACATAGCCGGTCAGCAACCTTCTCATCAGGTTAGAAAGAGGGATATCTCCGGTTCGGAACAGGAAGTGGGCGTGATTAGAGAGAAATGACCAGCCATAACAAGCGGTATGTGTTTCCGGAAGCAGTCTTCCAAGCCGTTCCAGAAAATCTTCGCGGTCCTTCTTATTTCTAAATATGTTACGGCGCTCAATCCCACGAATCATTACATGGTGAAACACCCCTGGGGCGTCGAGTCTTGCTGTGCGTGGCATGAGTGCATTTCTACCAATAAAGCCGCCAACAATCAAGATAGTTATTTATTTAAGATCGTCCCGCATTAAAGCCGCCAACAATCAAGATAGTTATTTATTTAAGATCGTCCCGCATTAACATTACATTACATTAATTAACAGTTTCTTGACTCGCCGAGGGTGAATTTATTTCCAGTTGATGAGGGAACAGCCGAGTTCTACTGCTCGGTCCTGAACCAATTGAAAAATGCAGGCACCCCGATCCCCACGAATGACATCTGGATTGCAGCCACGGCTTTCCAACATGGTCTCAAACTCTACACCCTTGATGCCCATTTTGCTCGAATCGACGGTTTGCTCCGCATCTAACACAGGGTAAAACACATGGCTGGCGCCATAGCTGGAATGTAGAATTAAAAATGAAGAGTTAAGAATTGTTGTTTCGTATCACTCTTCATTCTTCACTCTTAACTCTTCATTCTTTAAACCCCAAGATAGGCACTCTTGACGCGGTCATCGCCGAGCAGGTCGGCCGATTCCCCCGACATCGTCACCCGGCCGTTTCCCATCACATAGCCCCGGTGGGCCACATGGAGCGCGAGGTTCGCGTTCTGCTCGACCAGGAAGATAGTGGTGCCGTGCTCGCTGTTGATCCGTCTGATGATCTCGAAGATCTGCCGGATGATTAGCGGGGCAAGCCCGAGAGAGGGCTCGTCCAGCAGGAGCAGCTTCGGCCGCGCCATCAGCGCCCGTGAGATCGCGAGCATCTGCTGCTCGCCTCCGCTTAAGGTGCCGCCAAGCTGGTTGCGACGCTCGGCCAAGATCGGAAAAAGGTCCATGACGTACGCCAGATCCTGCCTGATTGCGGCCCGGTCATTGCGTAAAAACGCCCCCAGGTCCAGATTCTCAAGCACGGTGAGGTCTGGGAAAATATGCCGGCCCTCCGGCACCTGACTGATTCCGGCTGCAACAATCCGGTCAGGGGGCAGGCCATTGAGCTCTTCTCCTGCAAAAACAATCTTCCCCTCCCGGGGCGGAACAATCCCCGAGATCGACATCAGGGTGGTGGTCTTCCCCGCGCCGTTGCCGCCGATCAGGGTGATGATCTCGCCCTTGCGGATCTCAAGATCAACCCCCCGCAGCGCCTCGATCGCCCCGTAATATGTCTTTACCCCGGACAATCGCAGCATCAGAACTCCTCACCCAGATAGGCCTTGATCACCACTGGATCATTCCGCACCTCTTCGGCATTCCCTTCCGCAATCTTCCTTCCGTAATCCATCACCACGATCCGGTCGGATAGGCTCATCACCAGTTTCATATCATGCTCGATCATCAGGATTGAAATCCCCTCTTCATCACGGATCCGGACGATGAGTTCATCGAGTTCCGCAGTTTCCTGGGGGTTCATCCCGGCCGCCGGTTCGTCAAGCAGCAGCAGGAAGGGGTCGGTGGCGAGAGCCCGGGCGATCTCCAAACGCCGCTGGATCCCGTAAGGGAGGTTCCCGGCCAGTTCATTCACATACCCGGCAATGCCGATCTTCTTCAGTAACCGGTAACTTTTCGCGACAATTTCGCACTCTTCCAAAACGGTGTTGCGGTTCCTGAAGATCGCGCCGAATATCCCGGATCGCGTGCGGCAATGGCAGCCGATCATCACATTCTCAAGAACACTCATGTCCGGGAAGAGGCGGATATTCTGAAAGGTCCTGGCAAGACCATGTTCGGTGACCAGATTCGGTTTCAGACCGTTCAACCGCACCTCGTCCCTTCCCGGTCCGACGCAGGAAATCTCGCCACCGGTGGGTTCGTAGATTCCGGTGATGCAGTTGAAGAAGGTAGTCTTGCCTGCGCCGTTGGGACCGATCAGGGCGACGATCTCTCCCGCCCGGACATCGATATCAATCCCGTCCAGGGCCCGAAGCCCGCCAAACTCCATGGTGAGTTTCTTCACGCTGAGGATGGTTCCGTTCATTCGACGTCGCCCTCTTCACCATGAAATGTATAGACCCTGCGGACATTACGGATGATCCCCTGGGGCCGGAAAATCATCATCACCACCATGATCGCCCCGAAGATCAGCATCCGGTAATCGGCGAAAGCACGCAGATATTCGGGAAGCAGGACCAGAACCAGGGCGCCGATGACCACCCCGGCAATGGAGCCCATGCCGCCCAGGACAACAATCGAGAGGATAATGGCCGATTCCAGGAAAGTGAAACTCGCCGGATTGATGAAGGTGGTCTTGGCTGCAAAGATCACCCCGACCATCCCGGCCCAGGTGGCCCCCATGGCAAAGGCGGTCAGCTTGGTTTTCGTCTTGTCGATCCCCATGGCCTGACAGGCGATCTCATCCTCCCGGAGGGCGAGCCAGGCCCGGCCGATCCGGGAATCCTGCAGCCGATTCACCACAAAAACCGTAAAAACAACCAGCCCGACCACCAGATAGTAGAGATAGATGATCGCCGACTGCAGGGAGAGCTCTGCCCCGAACAGTCCCGGCCTCGGGATATTGGCAATCCCGCTGGGACCGAAGGAAAATTCATTCCAGTTCTCCATGACGAGCCGGATGATCTCTCCGAAGCCGAGGGTCACGATGGCCAGATAATCGCCCCGCAGCCGCAGTACCGGAAAGCCGAGAAGGATGCCGAAGGTCGCCCCGAGCACTGCGCCGATAGGTAGAGCGAGCCAGAAACCAATGCCGAAATGATAGTTCAGAAGGGCGTAGCTGTACGCCCCCACCGCATAGAAGGCGACATAGCCGAGATCAAGAAGCCCGGCCAGCCCCACCACGATATTGAGCCCGAGACCGAGCACCACATACATCAGGGCGGTGGTCATGATGTTGGTCTGATAGGCGGAAAAGAGAAAGGGAAAGCCCAGCACGAAACCACAGACAATACATAACCCCGGCAGGGAAAACCTGGGCTCGGCGAGCAGCTTCCTGATCCCGGCTTCGGCAGTGCCGAAACCGGCCACCCTTCGCCCCTCTTCCTTTCGCTGCAGGAGATAGCGCCCCAGCATGGAGAGAAAAAAACTGCCCGCCCCGACCAGAAACATATTCTGCCACCGCCACAGGATCACTCCCTCTATGGGGTTGACCTTGACAACCAGGATCGGAAAGGTCAGGAACATGAACCAGATCGCCAAGAGCCCTGACTTTTTTATTTCATCCTTGATCTTCAGCAAAACCTGCATCCCTAAACCTTCTTGTTGTCCTTCTTGCCCAGGATTCCCGCCGGCCGGAAAATCAGGATCAGCACCAGCAAGGTGAAGGCAAAGACATCTTCATAGTCACTGGACACATAGCCGGTGGCAAAACTCTCGGTCCAGCCGAGGATCAGGCTGCCGAGGACCGCACCCGGCACCGACCCGATGCCGCCGAGTACTGCGGCAGTGAAGGCCTTGATCCCGGCCAGAAAACCGATGTAGAAATTGATCTGCCCGATATGGGAAGCGATGAGCAGCCCGCCGATCGCGGCCAGGGCGGAGCCGATCACAAAGGTCATCGAGATGACCCGGTTGACATCAATACCGACCAGCATCGCCATCTTCCGGTCCTGGGCGGTGGCCCGCATCGCCTTGCCGATCCGGGTGAATTTGATAATCAGGGTTAAAATCACCATGACCACCGAGGTAACCAGAAGAATCGCCAGGTCAGAGGTGCCGACAATATTCACATAGGGTTCCATGAAAGGCATCTCGGGGATCAATGCCGGAAACGGCAAAAAATCGGAGGTCTGGGCGAGGAGCACATAATTCTGCAGAAAGATCGACATCCCGATGGCGCTGATCAGGGGCGACAGACGCGGCGCACGGCGCAATGGCTTATAGGCCACCTTCTCGATGGTGTACCCATAGGCAGCCGCATAGACCATTGCAGCAAGACCCGCACAGAGAAGAATCGCCAGCTGATTCAAACCGAGCACGGTGAGGACACTTGCCGTGATCAGAGCGGTAAAAGCGCCGATCATATAGATCTCGCCATGGGCGAAATTGATCAGCCCGATGATCCCGTAGACCATGGTATAGCCGAGAGCGATCAGGGCATAGATACTGCCCCGGGTCAGGCCGCTGAAAAACAACTCCAGAAAATAATCCACTTGTTCTCTTTTTTGTATTGTCGAATTAAACCGGATCCGCCCATGCACAACCAAATCATCGTTCCCGATAACAAACCAGAAAAAAACGAACAAGTAAATATTCTCAATTCTTTTTGGAACCACTCCAGCGCAACAGGCGGCAGAAAAAGGCAACCGCGTGTAAGGTTTTCCCTACAAAAAAATCAGCAATTTCCTACAGACACGAAATCAATTAAGTTGTAAGGTTTTTTTTCTCAAAAACACAACAATCGGTAAATGAACACTATGAGAAAGAGAGTAAACTGTTGGGAATTCAAGGATTGCGGCCGTGAGCCGGGAGGCCGGAAAGCCGAAACGGAAGGGGTCTGCCCGGCAACCATCGACCAGGAGTTCGATGGGGTGAATGGTGGTCAGGCGGCAGGCCGGTTCTGCTGGATGATCGAAAACACCAGCTGCAACAACCTGAACATCATCGCCTTTAAATTTATCAAATGCACCGAGTGCAAATTTTACCAGCTGGTGGAAGAAGAGGAAAACCGAAATCTGGTCCTCACCAAGTGGGACCTCGGGCGGGACCGTTCAAGAATAAATTCGGGGTGATTCCCATCAGTTTTTCAGATATTTTTCTCTTTCAAGAAAAAAATCTCATCCGGGCACCCAATTAAGCAGCTCCTCTCTTTTCAGACAATGCTTTTACCCTGACGCAATCTTTCTTGACGCACGGCTGTCTCCGGTGTGCGGGCCATCAGGGTAAAGCGGCGGGCATCATCCACCCATTGCAGACGCTGCAGAGGGGTGAGACACTGAAACGCCTCAAGCTGTTCGTCACTGACATGGTACGAAAACCCTCCTTTGCCGACGAGCATCTCTCTCATATCAAACACCATCCTCCCGAAGACGGCGCAGATGTGCAATATCGGCCAGATCCTGTACTCTTCCGCTCATTTCTTTCATCAGAATCATTCACCCTTCGGGTATAAGTTTCGTACGAGCAGACAAGCTGCTCAACTCAGCTATATCTTCAACCGAAGCCAGGGGGACCAGAGTTTTAAAAATATCGATATAAAACATTCTCTATTCCCAAATCCCTCTCAACAACATCGTGAAGAAACCACAATTGTGCTTTGCACGAAAAATAAATTATATTTCTACCTGACATATTTTTCTACTTCAATGATTTCCGGAATCCCCTCTTGTTTGGTGCAAAAAAAAAAGGAGGCCGATCGGCCTCCTTTTTCAGACATGCAAATCACATTCTATTTTACTTCCACATACTTCCCGTTCACCACCTGGAACATGGAGAAGCCGACTCCGATCGCGTCTCCCCGCTCATCGAAGCTGATCCTGCCGAGCGGGGTTTCCACGTACTCGCTGCGCAGGGCGGCGGTGACTGCCGCGTAGTCGGTGGAACCCGCCTTTTCGATGGCGTTCAGGAGCGCCTGGGTCGCGGCGTAGGCGTTCAGGAAAAAGGCGCCGGGGGACTCATTGTAGAGTTTTTTGTGTTCGGCAACCGCCTTTTTGGTCAGGGGGTTGTCCGAGGTGTCCATGGGGCCGGTGGCATAGACGCCTTCGGCGAATTTACCGGCGACCTTGATGAAGGTGTCGTCCTTGACACCATCATCGGAAATGAAGATGGTGTCGAGCCTCTTCTGCCGCATCTGGGTCACGATCTTGGACGCCTCCGGATGGTAGCCGCCGAAGATTACCGCTCCGGCGCCGGAGCGCTTGATCTTCTGGACAATGGCCGAATAATCAACCGCCCCCGGGGTTACTCCCTCATACAAAACAACCTTCGCCCGCGGATCTTTCTCGACAAACGCTTTTGCGAATTCGGCAAGTCCCTTGCCGTAATCGCCCTTGTCGTGAATGATCGCAATCTTTCTGAGCTTCAGCACGGTCAGGGCGAAGTCAACCTCGCGCCGCGCCTGGGCGTCGTCGGAGGCGATGGTCCTGAAGAAGTTCGGATACTCTCCGCTCTGGGTCAGATCGGGGTTGGTAGCCGACGGCGAGATGGTGACCATGCCGGCATCCTTGTAAATCCCCAGGGCCGCCTTGGTGGCGCCGCTGCAGATGTGGCCGATCACCGCATCAACTTTTTCCGAGACCAGCTTGGTCGCGGTATTGGTTGCCACCTCCGGCTTGCAAACGTCATCTTCCTGTAGAAGCTCAACTTTCTTGCCCAAAACGCCGCCGCTCCTGTTCACCTCTTCAACGACCATCCGGACCGCCTTCACCGTCGGCAAACCGTATGAAGCGAGATCCCCGCTGTGCGACCCGGCCACGCCAATCCTGACAGCCTTCCCGTCTTTTTTGTCACCACCACAGGACACAATCAACAATGCGGTCAGCAAAAGGGCCAGGGCCCTTATAATTCCGTATTTCATATTATCTCCATCCCCCCGATCAGTTAACATAGTATTGAATTTCATAAATATTAAAACGTTCCGCCCGACTCAATCACCGTCCCCGGCTCCGGCCTGGCATTTGGATTTACAATACAATTGCGGCCGACTTTCATCCCCTCCGAAACAACCGCTTCCTTGCCGACAACGGTGATGCCGGTAAACAGATGCTTTGGTGAAAGACGGTTCGGCAACTCTTTATCTTCGCCGCAGCCGACCACCGCCCCCTTTTTGACCGTCACCCGGCGGTCGAGCACCGCAAGATCGACCATCGCATCCGCTTCGATCAGGCAATCGGAGAAAACAACCGCGTCCCGGACCGAGGCCCCGGCTCTTACCACAACACCGGGAGAAAGAACCGAGTTGACCACCTCACCTTCAATGACGCAGCCGGCGGAGATCATCGACCCCCTGACTCTGCAGCCTGCAGCAAACCTCGCCGGAGGCCGGTCGGCGATCATCCCGTCGGTTTCGGGGTTGGAACAGATGCCCCACGCCTGGGGCGAGATCCCGGAATCCGGCCTGATGATGTCCATATTCGCTTCCCAGAACGCCTGGATGGTCCCGACATCGCGCCAGTATCCCTGGAATGGATAGGCAAACACGTCGTCCTTGGCAATGGCGGTCGGGATAATGTGCATGCCGAAATCGATTTCCCGCCGGTCGCGCTCAAGGGTTTCAAGAAGATACCCGGTATCGAAGACATAGATCCCCATCGAGGCGAGATTGGTCCTCGGCTTTTCCGGTTTCTCCTCCCATTCGACAATCCGGCCGTCCGGGTCGGTAATCCCGGTCCCGAACTGATGGATCTTGTCGATATCGACTTCCATCATGGCCACAGTGACGTCGGCCTCCTTTTCGCGATGGAAATCAATCATTCTCGCCAGATCCATCTGATAGATATGGTCTCCGGAGAGGATCAGCACCTCGCTGGATGGGTGGGACTTCAGAAAATCGATGTTCTGCCGCACCGCATCGGCCGTTCCCTTATACCAGTCCGAATCCTTCGATCCGGTCCGTGGCGGCAGGATCTTGACCCCGCGGCTCCGTCCGGTGAAATCCCAGGCCTCGCCGCTGCGCAAATGACGCATCAGGGACAGAGGCTTATACTGGGTGAGCACTCCGATCTGGTTCAACCCTGAATTCATCACATTGCTCAAGGAAAAATCAATGATCCGGTAGAGGCCGCCGAAAGGAACCGCCGGTTTCGCCCTGGACTGGACAAAAACATTCAGCCGACTGCCGATGCCGCCGGCCAGCAGGAGGACCACCGTACTGCCGTCATGAAAGGCTCTGGATTCAGCGTTCATTCAACACTCTCCCCGGCTGCGATGTCCCTGCCCAGCAGCTCCCGGGCAAGATGCGGGTAAAGGGTGCTGCCCGGGCCGATACTGCGCCCGGCCGGGATCTCGTTGCTCCAGCCGACCACGGCGGGATCTCCGCCCGGAGCCCCTTCAGCACAACCTACCCGGCAGCCGTCGCCGAAAATCACATCGACATCGCTGATCACCTTGCTGAGCATCGCATCCTCGCCGACGACATCATTGAAGAAAAGGATCGAATCCTTGACCACCGCCCCCCGCCCCACCCTGACTCCGGGAAAAAGAATGGAACGCTCAACCCGCCCCTCGATGACACAACCGTTATAGGCCAGACTATCGCTCACCTCACCATGGTCGCCAATCTTCAGCGGCTGGTAGTCGCGAATCCCCCGATGGTCGAGATTGGTCCGCACTCCCCAGTTTTCCATCTTGAGCCGCGGATTCTCACCCAGCAGATCCATACTGGTCTGCCAGTACTCTTCAACCGTCCGGGTATAGCCCCAGTAATCAAAGAATTTATAGCCATAAACCCTGCGCCCTTCGGCCATCATCTGCGGGATAATGTCCCTGCCGAACTCAAACGAATCACCCTCTTCGGCATTGCTCTTGAGCGTCTTCACCAACGCCTCCGGCCGAAAGCAGTAGACGGTCATCGAGGCCCAGTTGTATTCCGGTTTATAGGGTTTTTCAGTGTAGCGCAGAACCCGGCCTCCCATTTCGCCATCCTCATCGTCAATGTCGGCCACCCCGAAACGGTGGGCCCGTTTCAGCGGGACCTGAAGGCAACCGATGGTAAGATCGGCGCCCTTGGCCCGGTGGTATTCAATAATCTCCCGATAGTCCATATGGTACACATGGTCACCGGAGAGAATGAGGACGACTTCCGGATTATGGTACTGGATAAAATCAAGATTCTGATAGACGGCGTCGGCGCTGCCCAGATACCAGCTCGATTTCTGCGAACCCTTGAAAGGCGGCAGGATGGTCACCCCGCGATTCCGGCCGATCATATCCCAGGATGCGCCGATCCCGATATGGTTGATCAGGGAATAGTTGCGGTACTGGCTGAGAATCGCAACCCGCTCCAGGCCTGAATTCATGAGATTGCTCAGGGAAAAATCGATGATTCTGGCGAACCCGCCGAAAGGAACGGCGGATTTGGGACGATAATAGGTCAGTACATTCAGCTCGTCAACCCTGCCGCCTGCCAGGATCAGGGCCAGGGTACCATGCTTCAGCTTCATACGGGTTCCATTTTTTTCAAATGCTTGGTTGTCAGCCGGATCAGGTTCTGGGTGGTAAACTCCCCTTCGATATCAAAAGACTTCATGGGTATTTCGGCCCTTGCCGCTTCACGATGACCCCCGGCGGAACCAATCTTGCCGAACATGGTCGTAGCAATTTTCCCGGCGTTCTTTTTATAGCCGTCACACCTGTAGATGACGATCAGTTTATCAGCATGCACTCCGGAAACCAGAACCCAGGAAACCTCATGGACCCGGTTGAAAAAGTCGGCGATCATCACCAGGATATCCGGGCTCCTGACCCGCCCCATATGGACATACAAACGACGCTTTATTATACGAAACTCATTGAGAGCGGTCTGGAAATAATTCAGTTCCGATTTCCTGAGCTCGGAAAGCTCGATCTTGCGGACCAGATCGTGGTTGGCGATGTTATACAGGTAACGGAACGAGATGGCGTCAGCCGATACGGTGCGCTTCTCAAAGTTCTGGGTATCGACCTTGATCGCATAAAACAGGGCGGTGGCCAATGGCACCGAAGGCTTCATCCCGGCGGCCCGCAGATATTCCACCATCATTGAGGCCGTTGCCCCATACTCCTTCCGGATATCGACAAAGGGGGCAACCCACCCCTTGGTGGCCGGATGGTGATCAATCACCGCATCAAACCCGATACCTTCGAAACTCGGCAGATGGTCGGGCTGTGAATCAAGGATGATTTTACGATTGTAGTCGCCGATCTTGCAGTTCTGAAGGCGCTCCGCCTGGATCTTCAACAGGTCGACCATAGCGATATTGCTGAGTCTTCTGATCTCGTTGGGATAGGCAATGGTGATGCTTTTAACCCGGTAGCGCAAGAGCCGCTTGACGCTCAGGGCGCTGGCCAGTGCATCCGGGTCTGCGTTAATGATGACCAGAACATCATCATCCTTGCCGAAAATATCCCAGAATTCAATAAGCCGCTCTTTGGCCGTCCGCTTTTGCAGACTTTTGCCCTGCTTACCGTTCTGGCGTTGACCGTTCTTCAAAAACTCCCCCTGGAATACATTTCCTCAAATAAATAAAGCCAGGAATGACCTGGCACGCGGCTGTCAATGCGGTCCACCAATACTTTCACCCGGCCGGACAATGGAAACATCCGGCATCTGCTGAACCAACATCAGCCCTCCCCGTTGCTGAAGGAGAGGAATTTAACACATTTCATCACCAGGATGCAAGAAACTGAACATTTTACCACATCTCATGCTTCATTAAAAAACGGCACACTGGGGAACAGGGTATGATCCGTATGGGGAATGAAGCGGCAACCGGAAAATCTGATCATGAAATCCTGGTTGACGTTCAGTTCGAGGTAGGTGATCTTTCTGGCCAATTCGCGGCATGACCCGATCACGGATCTGTCGATCAGGGCTTTCTCGGCCCCGGCCAGAGAGCTGTTGCCGATGGAAACAAATGTATGAATATCCAGATCGGGAAGCATCCCCAGAACAATGGCCTGGCGCGGCTTGATATGCTTGCCGAAGGCTCCGGCGACATATATTTTTTCCAGTTCCTTCAGTTCGACCCCCACCTGGGAGGCAAGAGTGGTCAAGATTGAATACATCGCGGCCTTGGAGCGCATGACCGCATCAAGGTCGACCTGCCCGAAAACAACCTGCCGGCCGTCGGCCGATTCATCCGATCCGGCAACGACATAGGCCAACCCTTCTTCCGTCCTGACCAGACGGTCGCTCGAACTTTCCTCCCTGAATTTACCCCGGATATCGATCACCCGGCAGAGATACAACGCCGCGACCAGGTCGATGATGCCGGAGCCGCAGAGACCGACCGGCTTTCCGCCACCAATGGTCGTGTAGGAAAGTTCGCCGGTTTTAACCTCGATTTCCAGCCGTTCAATGGCCCCGACCCCGGCCCTCATTCCCATTCTGGCCACCCCGCCTTCAAGCGCAGGGCCTGCCGCTCCGGCACAGGCCATCATCCAGTCCCGGTTGCCGATCACCACCTCGGCGTTGGTCCCGACATCAATCAGCATGCTCACCTTCTCCGCCCGGTCCATGCCGCTGGCGATGATTCCGGAGACCAGGTCGCCACCGAAATAACTGCCGACACTGGGCATCACGAGGACCGGAGCGGCCGGATGCACCGCCAGCGATAGTCCGGATGCGCGAATGGGATCGACACTGTTGCAGAGAGGAGTATATGGTTCCCTGATCAGATGATGTGGATCAAGATTCAGAAAAAAATGAACCATCGTGGTATTGCCGGAGACACAGAGCGCCCTGATCTCACGGCACTCAACCTCCGCCTGGATCGCGAGCCTTTCGGCCAGATGATTGATGTCGGCAACCACTCTCTCCTGAAGCGTTTTCAGCCCCCCCGCAGTGGCCGCAAAATGAATCCGGCTCAAAATATCATCGCCATACCGGATCTGACTGTTTTCAAGATTTTTCCGGGCCAGGCATGACCCGTCCTGAAGATTGATCAGGCTCGCCTCAAGATGAGTGGTTCCGAGATCAAGCGCCATCCCGAGGGGGGCTCCTGCCGGAACCGAAAGAAAATCCACCAGTTCATATCCCCCGGGCAGACAGTTGACCACCGCAACGCCGGCAAAGCCGTTTTTTCGGTAAGCCGCTGCCAGAGGAGTGATATCGCCATATGCAATGGCCGGCTCAGCCCCGCCGAGGGCCACCCCGACCGCGCGCCGCAACCGGTCGAGATCGGCGGTGTTGTCCTGCAGGCTGGGCGGAGTAGAATGTATTTCAAAGAATCGAACGATGGCGTCCATAAATAAAGTTTTTCTCCTGGCTTCCGGCTTCTGGCTTCTGGCTTCTTATGGAACACATGCACTATCAAATCACAGAGACCCCTTTATTATCAGGAGAATAGCCAAAATCGGAAAGTTGTGACTCAAAGAATTCCTTTTGCATAAATATCATTAAATAGTAAATTTGTCAGTTCTGGAAATAAAGCTGAGTTGAGCAGCTTGTCTGCTCATACCGATTAGTTCAGTTAAGCGGCGTGCCTGCTTATACGAAACTTATGCCCCTGGGCGAAAGCGAGCTTGCGAGACATCGAGACTTATACCCCTCAAGGGGGTACTGAAGTGAGTACCCGAAGAGTGCAATTTGTGCGCCGCCGGCCAATCTATTCAATTGCCCTTTCCCCGGTCGCAGACCATTTGGAAACCTGATGCTTAAAATCCTTGCCGTCATGACCGGAGGCTCCCTGGGCGCCGCCAGCCGGTATCTGCTGTTTCTGGTTGTGCAGCGTTTTTCCGGACCGAATTTCCCCTTCGGGACCCTCGCCGCCAACCTGCTGGGTTCTTTTGCCATCGGCCTGCTCTGGAGTTTCTTTGACGGCTCGCGGCTCACCAACGAATGGCGACTGTTCATCTTTACCGGTTTTCTCGGCGGATTCACAACTTTTTCAACCTTTGCCAGGGAGACGACCCAGTTGTTCAAGATCGGCGAATGGCGCACCGCCCTTCTCTATGTCGGGATCAGCAATATCCTTGGGGTCGCCTTGGTCCTGGCCGGCTACTATATTTCCCGCCGCTATCTGCTGACGACCTGAAATGCCCATCCTTCTCTATGCATACCTGGCCTCCGAAATGCTGGGGCCGTTTTTCGCAAGCCTGGTGATCATCAATGCGGTGCTGTTCCTGGGGAAACTTTCATCTTTTCTGGAGATGATCTTCAGTTTCGGCGTCGACTTCCCCGATTTTTTAAGAATCAGCTCATACCTCCTGCCGAATCTCATGCTTTTTTCAATCCCGATGGCCAGCACCATCGGAGTGATCATCGCCTTTTCCAGGCTGGCCGGCGACAACGAGATCCTCGCCTTCAAAGCTTCGGGGATCGGTCTGTATAAAATGCTCCCCCCGGTGATCCTCATCGCGCTTTTCACCTCGCTCCTCACCGGAGCCGCTTCCTGGTCGCTGATTCCGAAAGGCAGTGTGGCCATGAAAAAAACCATGTACCAGCTGGCCAGGGAAAAAGTCGACAAGGGCCTCCGGCCCCGCGAATTCAGCGACAGCGTCAAAGACATCGTAATCTACATCGACGAGGTGGATAACAGCGGTGAGTGGCAGGGGGTTTACATCTCCGACCGGCGGGACAAGGACAATCCGCTCACCATTCTTGCGAAAAACGGTAACCTCAACTCCCGTCTGGACGAGATGATGATCATCCTGAGCCTGAAAGACGGCAGCATCCACCGGGCCGAAGAAAACAGCAGCCAGACGATTGAGTTTAAAAGTTATCGGCTCCACCTGCCCATAAATTTCAACAATCCGACCTATAAAGACGGGACCCCAATCAAGAGTCAGGACACCAGCGATCTGACCCCGGCGGAATTATCCGCAAAGAGTAAAGAGCACCAAATCGCATATCTTGCCGCTACTGACGATCAGGCCAGAATCAGGCACCACGACCGGATGACCTCGATACTCCTGGAGTTTCATAAGCGGCTGGCCCTGCCGGTGGGCTGCTTTATTCTCACCCTGCTGGCCCTGCCGCTCGCCCTGCAGTCAAGACCCGGACAGCGGCAGATGGGGCTCCCTCTGGGGCTTTTCTTTTTCATCCTCTATTACATCATGCTGACCTTTGCCAAATCCACCGCCGAAGTGTCGCCACTCCCGGTCTGGGTCGTCATGTGGTCGCCAAACCTGCTGCTCGGGATCATCACCTTTCTTTTCATCCGGACCTCGGCCCGGGAAAACTCGGTCAGCCATCTTGAGCGGATGATGGGGATTCTCCCGGCACTGCTTGCGCCGTTCAGGAAAAAAACCGGGGAGACCGGCGAATGAACCTTCTGGACCGATATCTGTTCAGCCAGTTCACCCGCAATCTTCTACTGGTGATCTCTTCGCTGATGGCCATCTACCTGCTGGTTGATTTTTTTGAAAAGGTCGATAATTTCCTTGAAGCCGGGCTGACCACCGGCAGGGCCCTTGAGTACCTGTGCCTGAAGATCCCCCTGATCTTCGATCAGCTGCTGCCGGTCTGCCTGCTCTTGGCCGGGATCATCACCCTCGGCGTTCTGAACCACAGTCATGAACTTATGGCCCTGAAGGCCGGCGGGATAAGCGTGCGGCGGGTCATCCGGCCGATTCTCGCCGCCACCATCATTTTCACTCTGCTCGCCGCAGCATCCAGTGAGTGGTTTCTGCCCCAGACCATCGAGGCCACCAACCGGATCTGGCATGAAGAGGTGAAAAAGAGCCGTTCGCAAGGCATTGTCCGAAACGGCCATGTCTTTTTTAAAGGGAATCACAACATCTACTCTTTCAGGCAGCCAAGAGACGGCGAAACTGTTTTCAGGGAATTCAACTACTCAGCATGGGACAACGAGTTCCGCCTGCAGAAGCAGATCATCGCCGCGCGGGCGAGCTGGAAAGACAATATCTGGACCTTTACCAGTGGCCAGATCAAAAAACCTGACAGCAACAACATCTATATCTCCACCACTTTCACCGAACTCTCCCTCCCCCTCCCTGATCGCCCGGAAGACTTCTTCCTCCCGGAATATCGTGAGAGCGAGGCATCCCTTTCCGACCTCGCCTGGGAGTTTCTCTGCAAAACCGATGACCGGATCTATGCCGAACGGAAACTTCACAAACGGCTCTCATACCTCTTCCTGGGTCTCCCCCTGGTTCTTCTTGGCTTACCGATGCTGCTCATCGTTCATCAACGCTTTGGTGCGGAACTCACCGTCGCCATTCCGGTGAGCTGCCTGATGGCATTTGGCGCCTGGGGCTGGTGGAGCACGGCCCAATCGATGACCGCAACCTATAATCTTGATCCGGCCATGATGTCCTGGTCCATTCACCTGCTGACCGGCTCACTTGGTCTTCTATTAATCGGACGCCAGGACCGCTGACTAAATCCATGAACAGCATCCCTGAGAACAGAGCCTTTCATTCCCTCATCAATTCGGGCACCCTCCGGAAGGCGGGGATCGTCGGAGTCCCCTCGCTTGAGATCATCCGGCTGCTGAACGGGAAACAGGTGGAAATTCTCGACCTTGACGCCATGCTGGTGATGGAAGACATGGAAAGCACGGTCTCGTTGCTGCCCAGGGTTTACTGCGCCATCCTGCGGACCGTCGTTTTAAACGCCATGCACCTGGAACTCGACGCGATCTTCGTCGATGTCGGCCCCGGCAAGTGCGACGCCGCTTTTCATGTGGCGACCATCCTTGAAGACGAACTGCCGATCCCGGTGATCCGGTGCGTCAATACCGACCGCACCCCCTTCGGCACCCCGCTCTGCACCGCCCGCATGGACCTCATGGACAAATTCGTGGCGATCACCGAAGGGGTGAAGTCGGCCGAGCCCGGGCCACCCCTCCCGGAGTGCAGACCAACGGCCGGATTCTGGGGCGTTCCGCCCCGTGACTTTGCGATCTTAAAACCCTTCCCGGCCACCACCCATGTCTTCGGCTGGACCAGATGCATGGAAAACAAAACCCCGGCCGACTCCGAACTTGAGGCGATCATCAACCCGGAAATTCCTACGGTGTTCTTTGCCCAGTCTTTCTGCGCCAAGACTGCGCTCGCCCGTCTGCTGGCGAGAAAACACCCCCATTCCCTGTATCTCGACATCGATGTCACCACCGGCAGCAGCGCGATGGCCAAAATCCAGGCCTTCCTTGAACTTTCCGGGGTGAACGGATGATCCTCGCCGATTTCGGAACCTCGTATTCAAAATTTGTCGACCTGGATGAAGCAGGCCGCGAGCCCTACATGCTGCCGACCAAGGAGCTGCCGAAAAGCCTGAAGGTCGATCTGGCCACCGGTCATAACGGCAAACGGTTCTGCACCGAATATGTGAATGAACTGACGGCCCTCGCCAGGGGCGGGGAAGCCCTCATTGCCGAATCCGACTACCTGATCCTCGACTGCGGCAGCAGGGACATCAAGTATGTCCATTACAAAGACGGCCGCCTGCTCGACATGGGCTGGAATGCGGAATGCGGCGCCTCAATGGGCTTTACCATTGAACTCCTGGAAAACTATTACCGACTCGATTTCAACAAGCTGCCGGTCCCCGAACGGACGTTCTCGGTCACCTGCGGGGTTCTCGGGATCAGCAAGATCTTCGATGCCATCACCTCCGGGATCGACGAAGCCGAAGCGGTCGCCCGTTTCGTCAAGGGCATCGCCCTGAACGCCTATCGTTTCGCCGGGGCGCCCGGCAAGATTTATCTGTCAGGCGGGCTCTGTGACAACCGGCTTTTCGTAGAAAGTTTTCCCTGCGAAGTGGTGCCCCTTGGCCGCTATGTCCTCTTGGCCGGACTCGAGGAAAGCCACCGGTTGATCAGGGAGGGAAAATTGAAAAAATGCTCGACCTGACCCGCCCCGACTGCTATAGGTGCATCCACTTTTATATCACCCATGAGCCTTCACACCCTTATGGCTGCAGAGCCATGGGCTTCAAGTCCGCCCAGCTGCCTTCAATAACCGTTTACGGCAGCTCGGGCATGGACTGCCAGCTTTTTTCCAGAAAAACTCCCCGTTCCTGAGCCTCTTCTTCGTGCCACTTCCGCCCCACCGGGCCGTGATAAAATTATAGGTCTGGAACCGCAGGACATTATTCCGAGGAATTTCTTGACCTGCTGAGGCTCAGCTTATATGTTAGTCGGATTCCTGAAATACGGTACTTCGGGGGAGGTGCGCATGGACAGGAAACCCACCTATGGAGAGCTGGAAGTCGCGGTAGCCGAACTGGGGCATAAAATTGCCGACCAGCAGAACGATATCCGTCTGCTCAGTGACGACCACACCCGCCTCCAGGCCATTCTCGAAACCGCAATCCATGCGATCATTGTTGTCAACGACCGGGGAAAAATCATCGAATGGAACAGCCAGGCCGAACTGCTATGCGGCTGGCAAAAAGATGAAATCATCGGCCAGCCCATCTTCAAGATCATGCCTGCCCGCTACCGGAAAATGCACAAGGACCTTTTCTCCAGAGTGGTCTCCGGCGAGCGCGGACGGAACTTCGGCATGCGGATCGAATCCTCAATTCTCTACCGGGATGAATTTGAAGTGGAAGTTGAACTGGCGGTGGCCTTAAACCGGATCGGAACCCGGAATGAAATTACCGTTTTTCTTCAGGACATCACCGAGCGAAAACGCTACGAGAGCCAGCTCCATCTCCTCTCGGTAACCGATGAGCTGACCGGCCTTTTCAACCGCCGCGGTTTCATGACGCTCGGCGACAAACAGCTCAAAGCCGCCTGCCGGGACGAGGACGAAATCTTCCTCCTTTTTGCCGACTTCGACAACATGAAGTGGGTCAACGACACCCTGGGCCACTCGATCGGCGACGACGCCCTCATTGAAACGGCGCTCCTCCTGAAAAACATCTTCCGGCAGGCCGACCTGATCGGCAGGGTCGGCGGCGATGAATTCATCGTCCTGATCTCAAACCGCAAGGGTGAAAAAAGTGAAAAGATGGTCGTCGAACGGCTGGAGCAGGGCATCAGAAAGGCCAACAACAAAAAGGACCGCAAATACAAGATTCTCCTCAGTTACGGCACCGTCCGCTACGACCATGACGCCCCGTGCACCATTGAAGAACTGGTCAGCAGGGCCGACCAGTTGATGTACTCAAACAAGAGAGACAAGAAAGAAGCGGGCCTCGACAGCCACACCTGACCCGGTCAGTTCTTTAGAAGGGGCAGCAGATAGCGGAACGAAGCGAAGAGAAGCATGATGAAAATGCCGATCTTGATCGGTCTTTGCGGGATGTGCTTCTGGCATCTCGCCCCCAGATAGCCGCCGACCATTCCGCCCACCCCGAAGAGCGCGCCCAGCAGAAAATCGGGCCGTGCTTCCGGGATTCCGAAGCTGTAAACGGCTACTCCGACCACGGAACAGACCAGGGTGCCGAGCAATGATGCCCCGGCCACACTGTGCACCGGCAGCCGCATGACCGCAATGCAGAAAGGGGCAAGAACCGCCCCGCCACCTATGCCGTAGGCCCCGCCGACCACCCCGACGATCAGGGAAACGAGAAAAATCGGCCTTGGATCGAAGTCGTAATCACACCCGGCAAAAGAAAAACTCATCCGGGTAAAGCCATATTTCATCCCGGAGATTCTGGCCGTCCGTTCAGGGGCGGGGCCATCATCCTTTCGCGCCTTGCCGAACACACTTCTGCCGACCAGCCAGGCGAGATACAACAGGACCAGTCCGGCGAAGGGTTTGAAGTACCGGAGATCGGTCAGATAAGTGATCCGCAAAAAGTATCCAACGGTAATCCCCGGCAGACTGCCGCCGGTGATGGCCAGAGCCAGCGGCCAGTTGATCCTTCCTTCCTGGCCGTAGCGGGTCACAGTGCCGGGAATGGCGAACACATTGTAGACAAAGTTGGTGGCGGAAACCCCGGCCGCAGTATAGCCGAGGACACTCAACTGAAACGGAAGAAGGAGAAAGGCGCCGGTAACCCCGGCCATGGCCCCGAAAAAGGCGAGAAAAAATGCGACCGCAAACGGCAGCACCACCCAGGTGGTCACCCCGGAAACCGGGAAAGTATAGCGCATCATGACCTGATCACCGTTCTCCTGAATTTTTCTTCAGGCACGCCCGAGCGAGTCCGCGCTGCAGCACTTCAAGCGTGAAGGGTTTGATGATGTAGTAGGTAACCCCTGCGGCAACAGCCTCCGCGAGCTGATGGTTCTGCGCTTCCGCGGAAATCATGATAAATGGAATCGCGGAGGTTTTGTGTTCCGCACGGACAGCCCGCAGAAGGTCGATCCCATACATGCCGGGCATATTCCAGTCGGAGAGAATCAGCTCTATCTCCCCACGCCGGATGATCGCCAGAGCCTCAATGCCGTCTTTCGCCTCCACCACGTTGCGCAGGCCCAGAGTCTTCAGGAACCTGATGACAATCTTGCGCATGATCGCCGAATCATCAACCACCAGAATTTTCATCCACGAATTGAACATACCGGAAAATACCACTTCACCCGGCTGGAAACAAAAAAATTGTGTCTCTTGAGAAAACTCTGCTATTTGGCCGTTCGCTTCCAGGTCAGACAGCGAAGACTTCGAGCCCGGAATGCCGGGGTGATAATGTCATGCCGGACTTGATCCGGCAGCCAGGATATTTCAAGGGAATAAAGGGAATAATGACTTTCAGGCTGAGTTTTCGTATAGCGGTACAAAAAATTGAAGCACGGAACTGACTGCGGCATGATTTTATCCACGCTCCCGCGCAGGGTGAGCGACCATGCCGTCTGGTTCCGGGTAACGCGAAACTCTGCGGACCCGGCCAATGAAGTTGCCGGTAACGCCGCCGACGTTCACCGGGTCGCACCCGCAGTAGTGTTTTGCTAGATACTTTTACTTGAATAGCTCTGCTGCGGCTAAAAGCCCAGACCTAATCATTAAACTTTCAGGAATAGACTCGTATGTGATTTCACCGATTGAGATTGTTCGGCAGTCAGAATCATTACCGTTGTCACGAAGTGGCTCCATTAGGTGATCACGGAGTGGCTCTATTGTGGTTGTCATCAACAAGAATCACCACATGTGTCGCAACATTTACTTTTTCCTGTTGTTCCCCCAATCCATTCCTCAAGTAATTTATCTCCGATCCAAATACGGTTTGACTGAAGCGGGTCTTGGTTAAATATCGGGAAATCGAGTTTCTTTACTTGTAACTCAACAACTATGTTCAGTGCAGATAACGCTTTTTTTAATTTTTCAAATGCTGTTTTTACAGATTCACCCGTTTCGTTACAGCGTGGGCATGTTTGGTCATTATGATCAACGAGTCTTTGCCATTTAATTATTAAAGTCTTCATGGGTAGCTCCGACATCTAACGAGCCTGTAGAAAAAGCCGCTTGGGAAGGGTTAACCTTATTGCCCATGAGAGCTTTTTTCCCGCTCGACAATTTTGTTTTGAATTTATTTTTCAATGATGTTGTGAACCATGCAATACATCAACCATTGACTACACACCTTTTCCTTGCCTCTGAGAGCAAAGCGGTTCACGCCGATGGATATAATTGCGGGTCAGCCCTACCGACTTTTTCGCCATTTCAACTTATTGTTTTTATTGGTTAAATCAATTAAGTGGTCAAGATTGACTTCAATGTAATTGAGAATATTGGTGCATTCATCCTCCGAAAGGAGATCAAGACCTAAAAGACTTGCGACATAGCTGAAGGCAAATGCCATTTGTGGTATATCAAACAATTCACCAACAATATCACTAGTTGCTACATAACTGGATAATGCCGCATCGGTTGCCTTTTTCAGGTTTAATTCATTTTGTTTAATTCCTCTCAATTTTAAACATATTGTTGGCGCAAGATGGAAAAGATCTTTAGGAGTTATTTTCTGACCAGTTAATGGCCCAAATAGAATAGTTTCAAATGCGTCCAAATATGCTTTTGCTATTTCCTCCAACAATTCTTGTTTATTCAATCGAGTATCGTCATTCCACAAAATTTCATCATTATCCATATATTCCCACAATTCATTTTGCTGGAGCCAAATTGGGTCAGCATTATTTTTTATGAATTCATCTACACCCATTCCATCTATTGTCTGAGGTCGCTTGACCCTTTTTTGCTTTCCATTCATGAAAACGGTCATATATTCGTTTTGCCGTTTCTTTTTTGCTGCCTTTTGAGCAGGGGTGAGCTTTTTCTTCTTTTTAGTCATGAGAGATGTGTCGCTATATTATTTACGGCACGAACGCTTAAATCACCGGTGCCGCCAATAAGGAATTGAGGGGCATCAGGTTTGACAAATGGGCATTCCCTATATACAAACACCATTTGTCAAGCCCCCGTTCTTTTGCTGTGTAAAAAATTGTTATGGTTCGGAAAGAGTACCGTTTGCCATCATGTCAGATTCGTTTTGAAATATGGCCATTGCTGTATTCATCTTTTTGAAACCAAGCTTAGCATAAAAGCCTTCTTTGCCAGGATTAGCATAGAGAATGATTTTTTTATGCCCCTGAGAAAGTCGAACAAGATTTAGTACAATTTGTTTACCCAGCCCCAGACCTTGATACTCAGGGTGGATTGCAATATCACAGATATATGAACAATCCTTTCCATCGGCTAACGCTCTTCCAGCACCAATAAGCCTATTATCATGATAGACGAAGCATTTGAACTTGCTATTGGTGAACACAACTTCAAGATCATTCAGCAATTTGATGCCAAGGGGAGCAATTTTATATAGCCCAGATAGCTCGTTCCAACTTATATTTGTCTGGCCAAAATGCCATTTAAAGTCCATAAAGCTTATTCCATATTAAGAACCATAGTAGAGTAGAAGAAATAATTGAGAAATTGAGGGTCAGAATTGAGCATTCCCTATATAAAAACACCCATTTGTTAAGCCCGATAACCCCGTTCCGCAGGTCGCACCCGATGAAGTGTCTTGTTAAACGTCTAGCTGTTATTTGCAATAACTTGATTTTTCAAGACAAGATTTGCTTTATTTAGTAACCGTTGCAAACCTCTATGAGATTTATCTATGTCAGAAACTGACAGGATATCATCTCTAAATCTACTCAACATACTTCCTAATAATATTTTCTCATCTTCGTTTAACTCTGACAGAATATTTTTCAGGATGAAATAATAATTTGTCACTAAATCTCCAGGATAATAGCCACACGTAGGAATGACATTATCCACGTACCAACCTTTTCTTGCACTGTAAAATACAGTTACTTTGTATTCTGAAATATCCTTTTTTGTTGATGAAAGCATTTCAACATTTGGCACTACTGGCCAATTATTTACCGTAATGTTTAATATATTTGAAAATGTCTTTTCAGACCAAACAGGCTCAGTGATTATGAGCCATCTTATCTTTGCCAGGTAACACAAAGCCATTGCGAGCAACGGTGTTTTGTCGCCCTGTTTGAGGATAATTTGAGTATTAACCTTTCCTTCTCCTGCCCTAATAATACCAACTGCATAAAATTGACTATTTCCCTTAATAACAAGGGCGATATATCCAGCGATAAAAAGGGCAATAGCAATAGATATGTATAGCATATTTTAGATTCTGTAATTGAAACGCCACCCTGCTATAGGTAGGAATATTAAGAGTTATTCTTTATGTCTTCCCGAAATTCATTTTCCATGACTGTCATTCGTTCAGCCAAGTAACATTTAACGATGCTGCAAAGAGCTTCTATCTTTACAATGATATTGGCGATATTGTCGCACAAATGAGATGGCCTCTGCACAATAGGAAAGATATCTAACTCCGACCAATAATGCAGCTTAGGTTTGTAAGCTGTTATGTCTCCGTGGGCTATTCGCTGGTCTCTTTCTGTGATTAGTGTTTCATGGTCAGGACTTCCGGACGGGAAAATGGCGGATGCATCTAATGCTTTGAACTTTTTCTGGAATACCCCGCAACTCATTTTAAAGGGTTTGGCATATTCAATAATACAATATCGTACAATCAAAGTTTTCAGAGTGGGATCGTTTTCAGTTTTGGCTAGTTTGAGTAGCCGAATTACATTATCGATGTCCCCATCTGCCAGCCTCAGGCTTACATATTCTTCTTCCTTTTGTGTCTCCATGCTTGTTATCTCAATACGTTTCGGCAGAAATCAGGCGCGGGCCAAAATGCTTGCCACGTCAGCGCCCCCGCGCCCCTTCCCGTCGCCTGAATTGACTTGATATGTGAGTCTTTTCATTTTATTTCTGCAACTTACCGATAATTTCCGCTGTATCTTTGTTCAATTTCTCGAAATGGTTTGTTTGTGTCGCTTTGCATGCTTGGGAAACATAACCGCGCATTCTATTATCAAGTGTCATAAAATCGACATAAGGCAAACATTCTAAATGGCAAAAATCTTCCATGTCTGATGGGGTAGGTTCATCCTGCACATTTTTTATCATTTTATGCCATACTTCATACCCCAATCTTTGAGACGGACATCTTGCAGCATTTGAATAAATCCAATTGGCAAAGGTTTTAATTTCAGCATTTGCCCCCGTGACATTATGCAATTTCAGGTTTTTTTTTACCAATACCGGAAAGTGTTTTTTTAGACTCGGCTTTGGTTGTAATGCCCTGTCTGCCGCAAATGTTTGCTTTAGTTTTTCTGCAAAACGATCAAGTCCTCCTAATGCACCAAACGTATGCAGATCCCAAACAATTTCAGCTAATGGATAATTTAAATAATCCCTTGTTGAAGGCCTGGCGTTGAGTTCCACTGTATAGTCAAAACGGTGAACGTATGGATCTACTTTTTCGTACTCCTCCCCTTTGGCATAGGTTTTCACAGCAGATGTCAGTTCAAGGTGCGGAATTCTTGAAGAATGAATGTAGGTATGTGGCGATTCTTCAACCCTATTTAGCAAGGCCATAACGTTAGTTTTGGCCTTGGCGTGCAGTAAAGGCTCAGATATCTCAGCAATATTCAGCCAAGAATAAACAAGCTTGTGCCCACCCCCTATAAGTATCTTGTCAAAGTCATTCGGTGAACAAGGATTAGATTTCTCAAAAAGATTTATAAGATCTCTCGAATCAAGGTAAATGAGCATTAGCCGATGCTTTCCTGTGAATTTATTTTTCACCGCGCGGTTCGTTACGCATAACCGGCTGGTAATGAAGCGCAGCGGAATTGCCAGTCCGAGTATGCGGTTGTTAGGAGACTGGTTGAGTCACCCTATAATCTGACGTTTTTTCGCCTCTGGCATCTGCCTTCTTAATTCCTCTGCTGCCATTAGCTTACTCTGAATGTTTATAAGCTCCTCGTCAGCCACTTTTCTCAACGCCTCATATTTTTCTTTATCTGGGTTCTCAGTAATTTTTGCCGCTAGGTCTTTCAGATCACTGGCATTGCTATTGACTCCGGCGAGCATTTCAGAAGTGCTCATGCCCAGTATTGTCAGTGGCTTTGGGCCAACATTTTCTTGAAAATCAGCAAGCATAATAGCGCAAGCTTTCATGGCCTCTACCCTCTGGTCATTATTTTCCCGCACTATCTCCAGAGTGATTGCATCAAAAATCTGTTCCTTTGAATAAGGCAGCTCCGAAACGTCTCGAATTTCTCCAACTGGCGGATGGTTTTCGATGTAATTTCCATATTCCGAAATGATTTGCTCTCGCATCTTTGCCTTCTTTCTGTTCTCCTCCGATATCGAGTCACTGGTTCCTTCATCCTCCAGTGCCCTATTTAAGCGAACTGAAAGCTGAGCAGCCGATTTGCATTCAAGAGCCACTTGTGTGAAGGCACGCAACACAGGATTTGTCATTTCCGAGGGTGTTACATATTCGCTGATTTGTGCGTCAAGGGCTTGGGCCATTTTCGCAGCATTGTAGACGTTAGTCTCGTTATAGAGCTTCGCTCCCATGAGGCCCATCCTGGATTTTTTCACGATTACACCGGCCTGAGCCACACTAATCCATATGGGGTCCCCATTTTCCAGATTGACACGTGACCAGCAGCCGGTCTTACCGTCCAAACACCTTATAAGTTTCCCCATTTTGTCTCCTAACAAGTTATTATACAGATCCGTATATCATCCCCAAAAGAATGATATACGTTCTTTCCGAAAATGATTATCGATACTTGTTTTTGGGGGTACAAGAATCATAACCATTGGTTATCCTATATGTTTTTTCTTGACAAGCACTCTTTGGATGTTATTTGCTTTTCCGTATTTCATCTCAAATGGTAGGAATTCCGGTGACAGTTTATTTAACTTTCCGGTAGAGGGGTGAATCTGTTCGCCCGATTTTTCTTCTTTCACTCATCTATTTTCACCTTCGGCAGTTTCTCCAGTTTGCCAAGCATCTCCACTGCTCTGATCTCCATCTTCGAATTATTCAGGGACATCCGTTTCTTACATTACAAATTCACCTTTCATACGGCTCCCTAAATACATTTCAGCAAATGATCCTCAAGCAACTGCCATTTTCCCGGCAGCTCCCCTTCCAGGCTGTGGGCGTAGCATTTCATCTCAAAACTCCATTTCTTCCTGATCGTTTCCTGCCGCCTCGGCAATCAGATAATCAATAATTGTGCGTTTATCGGAACCTTCAGCGAAAATTTCCTGCAGGGCGGCCAGGGCGTGATAGCCGTCGGCCTGGGTGGTGTCATGAAATTCCCGGGCGATTTCGGAGAAGCGTTGCGGGTCGTCTTCAAGCCGGCAGGCCCGGGTCAGGTGGGTGATCAGTTCCGAAAGGTTTCTTTCGAACTCGTGAAAGAAGATGAGGTCGGTCAAAAGGGCGAGGTTGGTCGGGTCGTTTTCAAGCCCGGCAAGGATCAGTTTTTTCAGCGGCTGATTTGCCGCCCTGAAATATCTTCTGATCAGGGGGTAATTGGATTCTTCCGCCTCATGTTCGTTTAAAAAAGCGGTGATCACAGCCGCCGACAATGGCGCCTGACCCTCGAAGTACGAGACGAGCTGCCACTGCCGGTCAATTTCCGGCACTGCGACTTTCTCTTCATCCTCTTCGGATGGATACTCATCGTCGAACCAGGTAAAGCCGATGTCCTCCAAGGATTCCCGGACATTACCAGGGTTTTCGGCAACGGCCTTCCTGACCTTGTCGCGAATCATTTCGGCACGTAACTTTTCATAGTCTTTCATAAGCTTGTTTTCTCCCCGCTGGGGCAATGGAAACCGTTTCCCCCTCCTTTCTTCATCCCACCATACCACCCCCCCTGGGACAAATAGCGTCCTATGGTCAAAAAAATTTGCCGGGTGAAATCATCTCCTCTTTCAGCGTTCCAGCGTTTCAGCGTTCAAGCGTTTCAGCGTTCAAGCGTTCCAGCGTTCCAGCGTTCAAGCGTTCCAGCGTTTCAGCGTTCAAGCGTTCCAGCGTTTCAGCGTTTCAGCGTTCAAGCGTTCAAGCGTTTGAACGTTTGAACACTCAAGCGCTTCATCGCTTATCCCCCTTTTCTGATCCTTTCCAGCATCGCATCGAACTCCGCCATTTCCGGATCAGGTTTCGGGGCCTTGTATTTTTGTCCTTGAAACTTGCTGCCTTTGAGATGTTCCATAAATTTGTACAACATGATCGACAGTTTCCTGTGTTGGTCGATCAGCAATTCTGCTTTTCCCTTCTCGATATAGCCTTGGTCCAGGGCAACATAAAGCTGACAGCGCACCTCGCCACACGATGCCTTGGCAATGGACAAAAACTGGAAGAGTTCCTTGTTGCCGCCCCGCTCGAAACCCTCGGCGATGTTCGACATGACGGAAACCGAGGCACGCTGGATTTGGCCGGCCAGGCCGAAGTCCTTGGAAAAATCACCGTTCCGCGTGATTTTATAAATTTCTCCGGTCAGCCGTCGCGCCTGTTTCCAGATATCCAAATCTTCAAAAGATTTTGCAGCCATCGACTTCTCCTGTTTAAGTGTAACAGCGTTCAAGGGGTTCAACGGTCAAGTGTTCCAGCGTTCAAGCGACACAGCGTTTCAGCGTTCAAGCGTTTGAGCGTTTGAGCGTTTGAGCGTTTCTTCCCCCGAACTATATCCAAAAGTTGTCAGGCTGACAACTGCAAGGGGTTATCTGTTGATAACTACGGCAAAATCAAGGAATTAACGGGAGTTCCGCGACAACCGGATGAGGGCTCTGCCCTCTATCCATGGCCACCAGGGTCAGCTACCTGTCGCAATGCTACTTGATGCAATATCCGGTCAATCAGTATATATCATAGCCATGATGGGTAGCGTTCTCACAGATATCCGCTCCGCCGGGAGTGGAACGGCTGAATTTCTCCCGACCGGCCGGGCCGACATGACCGCCCGGGGCTGGCAGGAGGTGGATATCGTGCTGGTCTCCGGGGATGCCTATATCGATCATCCCTCCTTCGGGATCAGCCTGATCGGTCGCCTTCTTGAGGCCCACGGCTACCGGGTGGCGATCCTCTCCCAGCCCCGGCATGACTCCTCTGAAGCGTTCCGCGAGTTCGGGCGGCCGAGGCTTTTTTTCGGGATCACCTCGGGCAATCTCGACTCGATCGTCGCCAACTATTCCGGCAACGGCAAGGTCCGCGACCAGGACTCCTTTTCCCCGGATGGAAACCCCTATTTCGGGGAAGAAAAAACAAAACAGCAGAGACGCCGCCCCGACCGGGCGGTGATCCGTTACGCATCGCTGGCCAGAGAGGCGTGGCCGGAGGTGCCGATTATTCTGGGCGGCCTTGAGGCGTCGCTCCGCCGCTTCATTCATTTTGACTTCCAGCAGGGGGTGTTGCGGGGCTCAGTCCTGACCGACGCCAAGGCGGACCTTCTGGTTTACGGCATGGGGGAGCGGGCCATTCTGGAAGCGGCCCGCAGGCTCTCGGAAAATATCTCTCTCACCGGGATCGCCGGGACCTGCGAAAGATTGTCAAAGAAGGAATCCGACGAAACACCTGGTACTGATGAGGCGGTCCGGCTCCCCTCCTGGGAGGAAATCAAAAAACGGCCTGAACTCTTCATGGAGGCCGAACTCGTTCTCGACCGCCACGCCCGGGCCCTCTCTTCCGCCCCCATTTACCAGGAACAGCAGGGGATGGTCATCCGGCAGAACGGACCGGCGGAACCTCTTACCGGAGAAGAACTCGACACGATCTACGCCCTCCCGTTCAGGCGCGAACCGCATCCTTCGGCCAAGAATGTGCCGGCCTGGCAGATGATCAAGGATTCGCTGACCATCGTCCGGGGCTGCTCGGGGAACTGCTCTTTCTGCGCCATCACCAGGCACCAGGGGCCGGTGGTAATCAGCCGGAGCGTGGATTCGATTGTCGCTGAGGTCCGGATGGTCGCGGGTTCGAAAGGCTTCCGCGGCACGATCAGCGATCTGGGCGGCCCGACCGCCAACCTGTTCGGCACTTCGTGCAAAATATCGAGCTGTAAAAAACACGACTGTTTCTATCCGGAACTCTGCAGGAATCTGCAGATCAACGAAAAGCTGTTTCTGGATCTTCTGGATCAATGCGAAAAAGTGGCGGGGGTCAACAACCTGCACATCTCTTCCGGACTCCGAATGGAACTGCTCTTAAAGACCCCGCGCCTGCTGGAACGGTTGATCGAAAAACACCTGCCCGGCTCGATGAAGATCGCCCCCGAGCATACCGGGGAAAACATTCTGCGGCTGATGCACAAACCGGGGGGAAACGCTCTGGAAAAATTCCTTTCCCTCTGCCGGGACCGGGCGAAAAAGAGCGGCCGGGAGGCCCGCTTCAACCCCTACTTCATCTCCGCCCATCCGGGCTGCACCCTGGCCGACATGAAAGAGATGGCGTCGACCCTGAAAAAGCTAAACCTTGAGGTCAGGCAATTCCAGGATTTCACCCCCACTCCGGGGACCCTGTCCACCGCCATGTTCGTCACCGAACTCGACCGCGAGACCGGCCGCAGGATTTTTGTGGCCAAGAACAGCGGCGACAAAAAAGAGCAGCGGCGGGTTCTTGAGGCCACCAACCCGCCCCGGTTCAGGAAAAAAAATGTAAAATGTAGAATGCAAAATGCAAAATGACAGACCGGGAACCCTGCTATTCATTTTGCATTTTACATTTTGAATTCTTAATTGTCCCGCAATCAGCGGGAAAGCATTTCGTTCCAGATTTCGAGTTTATCTTTGCACTGCTCCATCAGCCAGCCCGCGTCCCCTTCGATGGCAATCGTTCTGATCAGGTCACCGCCGACGATGCTGTTAACCACCTTCTGGTCCGCCTCGCTCTCCACCATGCCGAATACCGAATGCTTGCCGTCCAGCCACGGGGTCGGCACATGGGTGATGAAAAACTGGCTGCCGTTGGTATTGGGTCCGGCGTTGGCCATCGAGAGAATGCCCGGCCGGTCATGGACCAGTGAATCATCGAACTCATCGGCGAATTTATAGCCCGGCCCGCCGGTTCCGCTGCCCTGCGGGCAACCGCCCTGGATCATGAAATCGGGAATCACCCGGTGAAACCTGAGCTTGTTGTAAAAGCCCCGGTTGGCGAGGTTCACAAAATTGGCCACGGTGTATGGCACCTTCTCACCAAAAAGGACCAGGCGGATCTTGCCCTTGGTGGTGTCCATTACAGCTTTGATTTCTTTAGTGTCACTCATTGCAGCTCCTCATTGTTCAGGAATTTATCTGATCAAAACAAAACAGCCGAGCAATCTAGCACCGGCCGGCATTAAATGCAAGATTTTGGGCGGATACGCGCTCACCGACCTGTAAAAACAGCCATCCGCAGCCAAATCTGACTGGCAAATTTTCTCCTATTGAATATAGTGTTTTTTTCATCCATGACTCAATAAGAGCTGCCGTAAATATCCTGAGAAATACCAGGACACCGTGATTTTATGCTGAAAGAAAACGTCCCCCAGGATGGTGGAATCGCCGAGGGGTTGAAAGAAGTGACCTATGCCGTGGACTCCGACGGCAGGTACGAGCTTGTACCGAGCCTCGGCTGGGAACCGAAAAACATCTCCAACCACCAGGCATGGGAAGTCATTGTCGCCGAAGTGGAAAGAGTTCGGCAGCAGGTTGTTGCGGGTCGTCTCTCCCCCCTCGCCTATCACATGACCAGGAACCTGATGGACATTTCCCTCTTGGCAAGTTATATGGGCATCTTCCGCTGGCGGGTGAAACGCCATTTCAAGCCGAAGGTGTTCAAAAAGCTGAAACCACCGATCCTGGAAAGGTACGCCGCTCTTTTCCGAATAAGTATTGAGCAATTGCAGGACATTGCCAAAGTTGACGAGATGAAGATCCCCGGTCAGGACAGGAAATGAAGATTGATTTCAGACACCGTCAGGCGGCCCATTGTGAAAACGGCGCGACCGCCGGACTCGTTTCCCACTACGGGATTGAACTCTCCGAAGCAATGGCCTTCGGGATCGGGGCCGGTCTCTTCTTCGGCTACATCCCCTTCATCAGGCTCAACAATCTGCCCCTGACTACCTTCAGGACCATCACCGGAACCATTTTCAAACGGGTCACCAGAGAGCTGGGCATAACGATAACCGCCAGAAAATTCCGGAATCCGGAAACCGCGATGCAGGCCCTCGACGAGGTCCTTGCCACCGGCACCCCGGTGGGATTGCAGACCGGGGCCTGGTGGCTCCCCTATTTCCCGGAAGCGTACCGTTTTCATTTCAACATGCACAACATGGTGGTGTTCGGCAAAGAGGGCAACGACTATCTGATCAGTGACCCGGTCTTTCCGGAACCTGTCATCTGCGCCGGAGCGGATCTTGCCAAGGCGCGGTTCGCCAAAGGGACCCTGGCGCCGAAAGGAAGGATGTACTATCTGACCCATGTTCCGTCGGACCCCGATCTCCCGCGCGCCATACGAAACGGAATCACCGCCTCCTGCAAGGCGATGCTGAAGTACCCGTTGCCGATCATCGGCGTTTCCGGCATCCGCTTTCTTGCCCGGCGCCTCGTCAGCTGGCCCGCAAAACTCGGGCCTGAAAAAGCGCTGCTCTACCTCGGCCAGCTCATCCGAATGCAGGAGGAAATCGGCACCGGCGGGGCCGGCTTCAGGTTCATCCAGGCCGCATTTTTACAGGAAGCCGCCGCTTATCTGGGTGACGATTTCCTGACTTTTTCCTCCCGGATGACCGCTATCGGCGACCGCTGGCGGGAGTTTGCCGTGGCCGCCGCCCGAAATTGCAAGGGAAGGGCCGGAGCCAATGATTCCTTCCCGGCCATGGCCGCAATCCTTATGGACATCGCATCCTTAGAAGAACAACTCTATCAGGACCTGAACCGGGCCGTCCTCTGATTAACTTAGGTGAATCCGCAATGAAAAAAATTCTGTTCATAAGCCCTGCCTACCGGACGAAACTCCTTGAGAACATCCGGGTCCTGGCCCTGCCGCCTCTCAATCTGATGATGATTGCCAGCCATACGCCCGACACCTATGAGGTTGAGATCATCGATGAGGCCTTCGACAACATTGATTTCGACCAACAGGCCGATCTGGTGGGCATCACCTGCATGACTCCGCTTGCCCCAAGGGCTTACGAAATCGCCGGCGAATTCAGAAAACGGGGAATTCCGGTGGTGCTGGGAGGGATCCATCCTTCCATGGTTCCGGATGAAGCCGTCCGTTTTGCCGACTCGGTGGTGGTTGGCGAGGGAGAAAACCTCTGGCCGGAAGTCCTGAAAGATTTTGAGAAAAATTCGCTGCAACCGATTTACAAAGGTTCCGGCCGCCCGGATATCGAACATCTTCCCCATCCGCGCCGCGATCTCTTGCACAATGACTATTTTGTCCAGACCGTCCAGACCTCGCGCGGCTGCCCGCACAACTGCAAGTTCTGCTCGGTGACCCTGTTCAACGGCGGCCAGTACCGGATGCGCGATATCGACAATGTGGTTGCCGAGATCAACTCGATTCAAGACAAAAGACTTTTCATCATCGATGACAACATCATCGGTTCCGGCCGAAACTGCATCGACCGGGCCTTTAAGCTATTCGACCGTTTGAAAGGGTCCGGGAAGGAATGGGGTGGGCAGACCTGTTTGAATATCGTTGAGCACGAAGGGTTGCTCAAAGCCGCTTCCGACAGTGGCGCCAAGGCTTTTCTGATCGGCTTCGAATCGCTCCAGACCGACACCCTCGGTTCATTCAACAAGAAGGTCAACATGCGCCCGAACACCAAAAACTTCAAGGACGCGATCAAGAAAATTCATGATAACGGCATCGCCATCGTCGGCTGTTTCATCTTCGGCACCGATACCGACACCCCCGACACCTTCAAGAAGACTCTTGATTTCATCATGGAGACCGGGATTGATGCAGTGCAGCTCAGTATCCAGACCCCGATGCCGGGAACCGCTCTCTATCACGAACTGGCTTCGGAAGACAGACTGCTCCTTACCAATTATCCCGCCGACTGGGAGGCCTACAATATCTTCGAGCCGGTCTATCAGCCGAAGAACATCAGCCCGGAAGAGCTCTACCACGGGCTGGTCAATGCCTACCGGACGGTCTCGTCATTTCCGGTATCACTCAAAAGGGGTTTACGGACCTTCTACAACACCCGCAGCCTCTTCTCGACCGGCATCTCGTTTTTCTGGAATTACGACAGCTATAAAACCATCAGCAAAATCACCAACCCGAGGATTATCTCATAGGCTGGCTACCACCCAATTTCAGCCCATGACTCTTCGACAGTTCGACAGGCCTCACTGTCAGAGCGAACGGAATTACTATTTTACCGCTCATCCTGAGCTTGTCGAAGGATGGTTCGACAGAAGCTCCTCTCCACACCGACCCATTAATAAACCAATATCAACTTCCTGACTTGTCTTATGTTATTGGATTGATGTCATAAAATGGTTCAGAGACAGAGTGGCATTTCATGATGAGAATTCAGAAGCCAGAAGCCAGAAGCCAGGAGCCAGAATGACTGATTTTAAAGCTTTTCTCCTGGCTTCTGACTCCTGGCTTCTGGCTTCTTGTGGAACAAAGGCTCGAACAAATCGCCAAAACCCTTTTATTATCGGAAGATTATCCAAACT